>NZ_JBBGZC010000004.1:0-232678 GCF_037479395.1 Comamonas sp. MYb21
CAGGGCTATCGCCCATCGAGTTTGAACAGCGCCATTCCCAACGGCTCAAGAGTGTCTAGCCAAGTCGGGGCGATTCACTGACAAGTGGTGCACCTAACTTTTTCCGGCTCGTCCCACGCTATCGTTGAGCCATCCCAACGTAGCTTTGCAACATCACTGAAGGAAAAAGCATGAACAAGAACCAAGTCGCAGGTGCCGTCAAAGATGCGGCTGGCAAGGTCCAGCAGAAAGTCGGCGAGGCGGTCAACAGCCCCGAGCAGCAGGCCAAGGGCATTGCCAAGCAGGTGGAAGGCAAGACCCAGAAGGCAGCAGGCAATGTGCAAGAAGCCGCCAAAGACGCTGCGAAGAAGTAAGGAGATGACAATGAAATCCAAGTCTATTTTGATGCTGGGCGCTTTTGCCGTGACGGTGGCTGCGGGCTCCGCCTTTGCGCAGACGCAAGTGCCCGTCGCCGGTGGCGTTAGGCTGGGTGTGGAGCAGACCGAAATCCAGGCCGTTGCCACGGGTTGGAGCATCAAGAAGTCGGTTCTCGGCAAGAGCGTCTACAACGAAGAGGGCAAGTCCGTGGGCAAGATCGACGACGTGATCGTTGCGCCCGACAAGGCCGTCTCTTATGCCATCATCGGTGCAGGTGGCTTCCTGGGCGTTGGCACGCATGATGTGGCGATCCCTGTGGGCCAGTTCCGCGTGCAAAATGACAAGATCACATTGCCGGGTGCGACCAAGGATGCGCTCAAGGCATTGCCTAAGTTTGAGTACAACAAGAAATAATTGCTGCGTCGATGATCAGACATGAAAAGCCCCGAAAGGGGCTTTTTTGCATTGCATGACTCTTGCCATCTGACAGCTGCCATTGCCTGACCCATCGCTCCAGCCTTATCAGCGTTTGGGGATGCGATTTTTGGGATTGCGACTGCAGCCTGCCATAGGAGAATATGGCCTGCCCGACTGGGATCGAACCAGTGACCCACAGCTTAGAAGGCTGTTGCTCTATCCAACTGAGCTACGGGCAGATGCTTGATTGATGGAGGTGCCTGCCTTGATGGGCTTTACCTCAACCGAAGATTTGCGGAGCGGTCCGCACTGGTCATCTTTGCTTTTATGACTGGGCGTCATTATGCACTGAATCAACCTCTCCAGACTCGCCACAGAGGCGGTCAAGCCAAAAGAGGGAGAGGGCTTGGATGACTATGCTTGTTGCAGCCAGCGGCCAGCTCGCCAACTGGAAAAGCAATGCCCGCAGTTCCAAAATACTGCGGGCATTTTCTATTCTGGAGGCAGCCATGCACCGGTCAATGCATAGCGCCCAGGGTCGAGTAGCGCTTATTCGGTCTCTTCGTAGACCAGCGAGGGGTTGTTCATCGACCGGGCCACATCGTTGAGGCTGGAGATGATGTGGTTGGCAAAAAAGCTGCTTTGCGTGTCGGGCTCCAGCGCCGCAATCGCCACATTGGCCAGCGACTGGTTCAGCGGCACGTAGTAGCTGCCTTCGGGCACATCGATGGCGACGCGCTCCAGGCCGACCTTGACGCGCTCCACGCTTTGCTGCCCTGGGCCCAATACATCGCTCTTGGCGCTGCTGCTGCGTTCTTGCTCCTGGTAGGTGTCGGCCAGCAGATTGCCGGGCTCGGCCACGCGCAGCACCTGCAGGCCCAGCGCGCGCAGTTTGTCGACAGCGTCGGTGGCATTGCCCGCCAGCCAGTAACCGCAAGGGCGTGCGCGCTTGGGGCCGGGGTTGAGCTTGACGGAGGAGTGCCAGTCCACTTCCTGCTGCATCTCCTCACCCGTTTGCGGGTCGAGGAAGACCACGCGGCGCTTCTCCGTGGTTTGTTGCGACTCCAGCGTGAACTCGCCCCGGCAGGCCTGGGAGGCGATGTCGCGGTTCGCGTAGTTGCGTACCTGTTCGAGCTCCTTGGTGCGCTGGGCGGTGGTCTGCAGTGCAGAGGCGAGCGCCACATACTGGCTGTGTACGCGGCGCTGGATATGCGCGCGGCCAATGCCGACACCCCGGGTCTCGACCAGCATCGTCGCGGCGTTCTTGAGCGCGTTCACATTGCGGCCCGTATCGGGGCGCACTCCGCCCATGGACAGCGACAGGTCTTGCGGGTCGCGGGTGGTGGTGTAGTACCAGTTGGTGCTCTGTCCTTGCTCGGTCAGCGCCTTTTGCATGGGCAGCAAATACCATTCGGTCGACGCCTTGGCGATGAACTCATGCACATTGGCGGTGGTCGGCGTTTGCAGCAGCGCGTCATAGCGCTGCACGCCCTTGAATTTCTCCAGATAGCGGCCGGCCACGGTGAACTCATGGGCATCAAATACCGCAATGGGGCGGTAGATGCGGCTGAGCTTGGCCAGCGCCTGGGCTTCGGGCGTCTGCAGCAGCAGGTGGTCGCGGTTCATGTCCAGGCCGTTGGCGGTGCTGCGCCGGCCAGCCGCCGCGCCATCGGGGTTGGCGCGGGGCACCAGCAGCACATTGATCTTGTCGAGCACCGATGCCAGCGGGCCCTGCTTGAGGTCCTGGGCCAGGGCCAGCAGCGCTTCGCTGCCGGCGGGCTCATCACCATGCTGCTGGCCAACCAGCAGCACGGTAGGGCGCTGGCTTTGGTCCAGGTCATGCAAGCTGGTGCTGGCAGCGCGGGTCAGCAGCAGCGCCAAAATGGGCTGGCCATCCTGCGAGGTGCCGGCCGTGACCAGCTCGGCCTTGGTGCCGGACTGGCCTGGCGTGGCCAGTTGGCGCAGCCACTGGCCCAGCTCGGCATTGCTGGTGTAGGTGGTGCGGCCTGCGCTCAGTCCTGGCGTGGCGTAGCTGCGCTCGGGATCGGGAAATCGGGCAGCGACTTCGTCGCTCTCCTTCCATCCGCCCAGAGGGCTGCCTTGCAGCGGAACCGTCTCGACCGGGGTGGAGACCACGCCGGCGCTGCCGATGCCCGGGATCTGCACGGGGCTGGGGCCGCTGGCCGGTTTGGTGGTCACCGTCCCGGGCGCTGGCTGGCCGCCCGCGATGGGCGTGCTGTTCCAGGCTGGCAGCGGCGTGCTTGAGCAGGCCGACAGCGCGAGCGCTGCGGCGATGACAGTCAGGCTGGTCCAGCCTGGTATCGCGCGCTGGGTGGATGGGGATACTGCGTCGGGTTTCATCATCGTTGTTGTGCGTGACGAATCACGCCCCTCCTGAAAAATACGTTGCCATTATGCAAAGCCGCGTGGGGCTTTCACGTAGGATGGGTGCGAAACAATAAGTTTCCGTGCGTATCTTGAAACACACTGTGTCGGCGGCATTATCAGCCGCTGCGGTGCCGCCTGGCGGGCGGGTTCCTCGGAGGCCCCCAAGGGTTCAGCTCCGCGTTGCAGCGAGCTAGGCGCCGTCGTTCGACCGCTCGAATGTACCAGCCGAATCCAGGTCGGGCGATAAATCCCCGGCACTTGCGCCGGGTGTCGGTGCCCGCATTCGCAGCAGCGCGCGCACAAAACCGTGGTCCGAGCGGCTGCGGTCGCGCCCTTCATGCAGGTGGTCGTTGAAGTAATCCACGCGGCGCACATCGCCCACGGCATGGCGGCTGCGCGGGTCGAATTCCTCGCTGACCAGAATCTGGTCGAGCACTGCGGGCGCCCCTTGGTGGATGTGGGAATAGGCCACATCTTTTTTCAGCGCGGCATCGCCCAGCAGATCAAAGGCGTTGAACAGCGCGCGATCGCGGGCCTTGCGGTCATAGGCCACTTCGGAGCTGGCAGAGATCATCTGCGTGGTGACGCTGTCGGGCGTGTCATTGAAGTCGCCCAGCACCACCAAAGGCATGCGCGTGTGGCGCAGCAGGTCGATCACCAGGCAGCGCAGCGCTGTGGCCTCCACGCCGCGCATCACCAGTGAGCGCAGGGAGGCCAGCGCGGCGATCTTGGGGTTGTCGCGGTCTTCGAGCGGATTGCCGTTGACATCGAGCAGGAACTTGGGGCGCTTGGATTTGAGGTGGCAGGTCAGCACCGTGAGGATCTGGCCGCGCTTCATCTGCAAGGTGGTCACGAGCGGCGGGCGCTCAAAGCGGGTATGGACGCCCAGGCCCGGAATGGGCTGGCCCAGCCCGGCGGGAAAATCGGTGAATGAGCGCGTGGCCAGTACCTTCAGCCGCGTAGCCAGCCCCACGCGCGGGGTGCCGCTGGCGCCAGACCGGCCCTCGCTGTTTTCTGCACCGGGCACGGCCGCATAGTGGTAGTGCAGGCCGCTGGCGGCCAGCGCCTCGCTGAAAGCCGCTTCGTCCCACACCTCCTGTACGGCCAGAATATCGGCGTTCAGCGTCTGAAAGCGGCCGCCCAACCACTGCACTTTGCGCTCGTACTGCGCTCTTGTGTAGGGCGCCTGGTTGGCGTAGAACTCCCGCTCGGGCAGCGCCAGATTGAGCACATTGCAGGTGGCGACCGTCAAGGTATCGGGGGCCAGGGCGGGTGCTGCAGGGTTGGCAGCAGAAGAGGGCATAGAAAAAGGCCGCATGAAACTCGCTTTCGAATGCGGCCTAACCCTAGCGGAATTGGGCGTCCAAATCAACTGCCATCAGCGATGGCGACAGAAATGCGACGACCCAGAACGCTGTTGACGCGATTTATCGCGAGAAGGAGTGGTTGCGGCCACCTCGGCCGCCACCACCGCCGCCGCCATTGCGGTTTCCACCGCCAAAGCCGCCGCGACGGCCGCGCTCGGCCATGCTGTCCACGCTGGTGCGCATGGGATCGGGCTGGGCCGCGCCGCTGCGGCGGTGGTCACGGCCATCGACCGTGCCGCCAAACTGCGTGCCCAGGTGGGCATCAGCGCGTGGCTGGCGTTCGTTGTCCTGGCGCGGGCCGCGACCTGCACCGGCGCCTGCTGGGCGTGGGCCTTGCGATTGGCGTTGTGGGCCGCGTGCCTCAGCCGATGGGTGGCGTGGGCCTTGGCGGCCGTCGCGGCGTGGTGGGCGCTGCTCGCGGCGTGCCTGGTCCATGCCTTCGCCGCCAAACTCTGCACCGCCTTCGGCGCGCTCAGCGCGTGGGCCGGGGCTGCGCTTGGCGTTGCCGCCGCGCTGGCCGCCGCCCGCGTTGCCGCCAGGGCCGCGAGCGACCTTGTTGGTACGCACGCGTTCCATCATTTCCTGGCGCGCAGCCTTGGCTGCTGCCTGCATCACATCACGGCCAGGGGCCTTGCCTGCGCCGCCCCAGATGGTCTGGCGGCCCATGGCGATGGGCTCGGCCTTCTCGCCTTCTTCGGGGCCAAAGCCTTCGAGCACCTGCACAGGAATGTCCTGCTTGGTAAAGCGCTCGATGTCCATCATGAAGCCTTCTTCATCCATGCACACCAGGCTCACGGCATTGCCTTCGCGGCCGGCGCGGCCGGTGCGGCCAATGCGGTGCACATAGTCTTCCGAGACATTGGGGATCTCGTAGTTAACCACGTTGGGCAGCTCGTCGATGTCGATACCGCGCGCGGCAATATCGGTGGCCACCAGTGCGCGCAGGTCGCCGGACTTGAAGCCTTCGAGGGCCTGGGTGCGGGCGCTTTGGCTCTTGTTGCCGTGCAAGGCCATGGCAGAGACGCCATTCTTGCTGAGGTATTCGGCCACATTGTTGGCGCCGAACTTGGTGCGGGTGAAGACCAGCACCTGGCTCCAGTTGTTCTCCTGCACGATGTGCAGCAGCACCTGCTTTTTCTTGCCGCGGCCCACGGGGTGGATCACCTGCTTGATGCGCTGCACCGTGGTGTTGCGCGGCGTCACCTGGATGGACTGGGGGTTCTTCAAGAGGCCATTGGCCAGTTCGCGGATTTCATCGCTGAAGGTGGCCGAGAACAGCAGGCTTTGTTTGTCCTTGGGCACCAGGGCCAGCACCTTCTTGACATCGTGGATGAAGCCCATGTCGAGCATGCGGTCGGCTTCGTCGAGCACCAGGATCTCGACCGTGGACAGGTCCAGAAAGCCTTGCTGCTGCAGGTCGAGCAGGCGGCCAGGAGTGGCCACCAGCACATCGACGCCCTTTTTGATGCGGTCGATCTGCGGGTTCATGCCCACGCCACCAAAGATGACGGTGGACTTGATGTCCAGGTGCGTCGCGTAGAGGCGCACGTTTTCTTCAACCTGGGCCGCCAGCTCGCGGGTGGGGGCCAGAATCAGTGCGCGGATGGCCTTGTTGCCCCATTTGTTGCGGCTGCCCTCGGATTGGGTCAGGCGCTGGAGCATGGGCAGCGTGAAAGCGGCCGTCTTGCCAGTGCCCGTCTGTGCGCCGGCCAGCAAATCGCAGCCTTGTAGCACGAGCGGGATAGCCTGGGCTTGGATAGGGGTAGGCGTGTCGTAGCCTTGTTCGCGCACAGCCTGCACAATGGCAGGTGCCAGATTCAGTTCTTCAAAGTTCATTGGATCAGATGCGTCCAACCTGGACGCTGGGTATCGGCCTCGTCTAAGCAATTTTTTGGAATAATTGCAGCCAGTCAGGTAGGCAGATGGGTTCAAAGAGGGAGCCCGGAACTGTGTCCATCGTCCCCAGCATTAGCGCTGAAGTCCTAGGCAACTGGAGCCTTTGACTGCGGGTATTGTCGCATGCACCGATAATCCCAGGGTGGCCGCGATCAAAAATCGCATATTTTTTTACTGATTTACCAAAAGAACACATGGCTCAATACGTTTTTTCGATGAACAACGTCACCAAGACGGTTCCTCCGAAGCGACAGATTCTGAAGGGTATTTCTCTGAGCTTTTTCCCGGGCGCCAAGATCGGCGTGCTGGGTCTGAACGGTTCGGGAAAGTCCAGCTTGCTCAAGATCATGGCGGGCGTCGACAAGGAGTTCGAAGGCGAAGCCATCCCGATGGCGGGACTGTCGATTGGCTACCTGCCGCAAGAGCCCCAGCTCAATCCCGAGCACACCGTGCGCCAGGCGGTTGAAGAGGCGATGGCCGAAGTTAACAATGCCAAGGCACGCCTCGAAGAGGTCTATGCCGCTTATGCCGAAGAAGACGCCGACTTCGATGCGCTCGCTGCCGAGCAAGGCCAGCTGGAAGCCGTGATTGCCGCTGCTGGCACCGACTCCGAGCACCAGCTCGAAATCGCGGCCGATGCGCTGCGCCTGCCCGCCTGGGATGCCATCGTCGGCCAGCTGTCTGGTGGTGAAAAGCGCCGCGTGGCGCTGTGCAAGCTGCTGTTGTCCAAGCCCGACATGCTGCTGCTCGACGAGCCGACCAACCACTTGGACGCTGAATCGGTGGACTGGCTCGAACAGTTCCTGCACCGCTTTACCGGCACCGTGGTGGCCATCACCCACGATCGCTACTTCCTGGACAACGCGGCCGAATGGATTCTGGAACTGGACCGTGGCCACGGCATTCCGTACAAGGGCAACTACTCCGACTGGCTGCTGCAAAAGGGCAACCGTCTGGAGCAGGAACAAAAGGGCGAGGAAGCCCGCGCCAAGGCCCTGAAGAAGGAGCTGGAGTGGGTGCGCCAGAACGCCAAGGGCCGCCAGGCCAAGTCCAAGGCCCGTATTGCCCGCTTTGAAGAGCTGAGCGATTACGAATACCAGCAACGCAATGAAACCCAGGAAATCTTCATTCCTGTGGCCGAGCGTCTGGGCAGCCGCGTGATCGAGTTCAAGAATGTCTCCAAGGCCTTCGGCGACCGTCTGCTGATCGACAACCTGAGCATGAACATTCCGGCTGGCGCCATCGTCGGCATCATCGGCCCCAACGGCGCGGGCAAGTCCACGCTGTTCAAGCTGATCGCCGGCAAGGAGCAGCCTGATTCGGGTGAGGTCGAAATCGGCCAGACCGTGAAGATGGCCTTTGTGGACCAGCACCGTGATGCGCTGGCCAATGAAAAGACCGTGTGGGAGGACATCTCCGGCGGTCTGGACATCATCAACGTGGGCAAGTTCCAGATGGCCTCGCGTGCCTATGCGGGCCGCTTCAACTTCAACGGCCAGGACCAGCAAAAGAAGGTGGGTAACCTCTCCGGTGGTGAGCGCGGTCGCCTGCACCTGGCCAAGACCCTGATCCAGGGCGGCAATGTGCTGCTGCTGGACGAACCCTCGAACGACCTGGACGTGGAAACCCTGCGTGCACTGGAAGACGCCTTGCTGGAATATGCGGGTACAGTATTGGTCATTTCCCACGACCGCTGGTTCCTGGACCGCATTGCGACCCACATCCTGGCGGCGGAAGGGGATAGCCAATGGGTATTTTTTGATGGAAACTATCAGGAATACGAGGCAGATAAGAAGAAGCGGTTGGGAGAAGAAGGGGCAGCGCCCAAGCGGATGCGCTACAAAGCCCTGAAGTAAACCCACACCGTACGCCCGTCGCTTTCGCCAAGCGCCGGGCGTTTCAACTGGGAGAGGTGAAGCGTGGAGCAACGGGCCGTATCGGTATTTGACACCTGTCTGGAGCAGGCATTGCATGAGGCCGAGCCTTTGATGGCCGCCATGGGCAATGCAGCTTTGGCGTCTCTGGCTGCGCAGTTGTCGTCTTACAGCAACGCACAAGATCAACAATTGTTGCTGTACGCGCAATCCCAGTTGGCCAGCAAGAAGGCGCAGCTGCCGCTCGCCTATGCACTGCGCCTGCGCCAGGCCGTGTTTGCGATTGCGGAGGGCAAGCGCGAGGACTACCACGCGCAGATGAGCGGCCAGAGCCAGGCCGGTGGCTTGCAGGAAGACCGCAATGCGCTGCGTGCCCAGATTGAATGGGGCCGCATGCAGATCAACCTGCTGCAGCAGACCGAGCAGAGCCTGACGGGCCTGGAGCGCGTCTACCGGCCCTTGCGCAAGATCACCCGCTACTGGCGCAATGGCAACCCCTTGCACCACACCGTCTACCTCGACAGCCTGCAGGCCACCCTGAGCGACGTGGAGATTTCTGCCGATGCAACTGCGCTGTTTCTGCCCGACATGGTGGGCGTCATGGCCGACCACCTGCAGACCAGCTACCAGCGCATCATGACCTTGGCGATGAACAGCTATGCCGAGCTGCTGGCCAAGGCTGAGCTCAAGCGCCGCGTCGCCAAAGACAACACCCGCAGCTTTGTGCAGCGGACCAAGACCTTGTTCGACATCCCCGCGCATTGCCCCGTGGGCGCCGTCCGGGCCTACAAAACGCTGATCCCGGTGATGGAGCGCATGGCTGCGCAGGACAGCTCGTTCTGGACTGATGCCGATCATCCCGCCCGCATGCTGGTGCAGACCATTGTCGACAAGGCCACCGTGCTCAAGGAAGAGGGCCGTGCGCTGTCCGATCCGCAGTTCCCGCAGCTGGTGACCGAGACGGTCGAGACGCTGTCGGCCCTGGCCCAGCCCAGTGCGGCAGATTTCGCCCAGGCGCTCAGCCGCTTTGGCGTGCGGCTCAAGCCCCGGCTGTCATCGGCGCTGCAGGATGTCGATGATTCGGGCTACTCCAGCAGCATGCTGCTGGAGAGCCAGTGGGGCGCGTCGGGCCTGATCAGCATCAGCCCTGAATCCGACTGGGCGCAACTGGCCCAGATGCAGGCAGAGCGCGAGGTGCTCGCGCAGCCCGCACCCAAGCCCGGGTATCAACCCGAGCCTGCGCTGCAGCCAGCCCCAGCGCCGCTGGCAGCCAGCGCCGCCACGCCAGGCCCTGGCGCGTCTGCCAACCTGGAGCAGATCGAGGCCGAAGTGATGCTGCGCCTGGCCACCAGCTTGCACAGCTTTGATGTGGACCCGGCGCTGCTGGCGGCCTTGACGGGCGCCTGGCCCAAGGTGCTGCTGCAGGCGGCCGAGCGCTCAGGCCAGGACTCATCACATTACCGCGCCTACCAAGAGGCGGTGGACGACGTGTTGGCGCTGGCAGGGGCCAATGCCAGTGCCAGCATGCACAGCGATGCGGACATGCTGATCCCCTCGCTGCTCACGCGCCTGAAGGCCGGCCTGACCAGCATTGGCTGGATGCCCGAGCGCATTGCGCCGGTGCTCACGGCCGTGGCCCAGATGGCGCCCAGCGCGCTGGTGGAGCTGCAAATGGTGCAGGAAGAGGGCCGCCATGCGGTGCCGGCCGTGGCCGCGCCATTGCCCGCTGCGGCGGCGGCCACGGCCTTGTCGCCTGCGCCAACCCCATCGGCCTGGGCGCAGCTGCCCGAGGCCGTGGACGCCATGGGTGAGGATGAGCCCGCCATCATCGTGACGGGCTCGATGCTCGATGCCCCCAAGCCCGACAGCGTGGGGCTGTGGATTGGCGGCAAGCGCCTGGAGGCCGGTGTCTGGCTCGAGTTCCTGGGCCAAGGCGGTGGCTGGGTGCCCAAGCAGCTGAGTTGGACCAATGCGCGCTCGACGATGTTCCTGTTTGTGGCCAGCGGCGGCGCGAGCCAATCGATCACGCGCCGCATGCTCGAGAAACTGGCCCAGGAGCGGGCGGTACGGCCGGTTTGAGGGCTCGCGGGCAGAGCTCGCAACTGCCCAGTCGCCAACCGCTCATCGCCTAAAGGGTATCTGGGTTTCAGGCCTTTTGGCCGTGGCACAATCTCCGCTTTCGGGGCACCAAGCCCCAGGGGCATGCAGCCGCACCCGGCCGCAGCCACCATAAGCCAATAAGCCAATCGCCTGGATGTGCTCAGCGTCCAGGTGCCAAGGAGACACCATGAGCCCATTCTCGCGCAGCCGCATTGCGGCCGCATGCCTGCCCTCGCGCCGCAACGTTCTGGCCGCCACCTTGCTGGGCGCCGCAGCCCTGCTGCCCCTGGCCTCGCAGGCCGCCGATCCCAAGAAATACCCCGAGCGTGCCGTGCGTGTCGTGGTGGGCTTTTCTGCTGGCGGCACCACCGATGTGGTCGCGCGCATCATGGCCAAGGAGCTGACGGCCGAGCTGGGCCAGTCCTTCGTCGTGGACAACAAGCCGGGCGCCGGCAGCAACATCGCCACCGAGCAGGTGGCCCGCGCCGAGAACGATGGCTACACCCTGCTGTTTGTCGCGGTGACCAGCGCGATCAACCAGACCCTCTACCCCAAGGTGCGCTTTGACCTGGAAAAGGACTTTGCGCCGGTGGCACTGGGCGCCAAGGTGCCCAATGTGCTGGTGGTCAACCCCAGCGTGCCCGCCAACAATGTGCAAGAGCTGATCGCCTTTGCCAAGGCCAACCCCGACAAGGTCTCCTACGCGTCCTCGGGCAGCGGCACCTCGATCCACATGGCAGGGGAGCTGTTCAAGCTGCGCACGGGACTCAAGACCCAGCACATCCCCTACAAGGGCAGCTCGCCGGCGCTCACCGACCTGATGGCCGGCCAGGTGCAGTTCATGTTCGACAACATGCCGTCGGCCTGGCCGCATGTGAAGGCCGGCAAGCTCAAGGCCCTGGCCGTGACCACCACCAAGCGCTCGCCCACCGCGCCCGATCTGCCGACGATGGAAGAAAGCGGCATCAAGCCTTTTGATGTCTCGTCCTGGTTTGGTCTGATCGCCCCGGCCGGCACGCCGCCTGAAGTGGTGGCAAAGCTCAATGCCGCGATGAACCGCGCCTTTGACAAGCCCCAGGTCAAGGAAGCCTATGAAAAGCTCGGCGCCGTGGCCGAGAAGAACACGCCCGAGCAGTTTGGCGCCTTTATCAAGTCCGAAGTGGCGGCCTGGGCGCCGGTAGTCAAGTCCTCGGGCGCGACGGTGGACTGAGGCGGGCCCCACACCACTTCGCACAGGCAGCTTCGGCTGCCTTTTTTCTTGCCCGCGCCGCGCTGGGAGACGCCAGCAGGCGGTGGCCTGCGTTACAGTCCCCAACTGGCACATCCTGACTGATCTTCCTCCTCTGATGCAATCCTCCCCCGTCCATGCGATGACCCCCGGCCTGATGGTGATACACAGCAACCATCCGGAGGCTTTGCGGGACCTGGTCGTGGCCTGGATGCAGCGCTACCCGCTCCGGCCCCTGGAGAGCGAGACGATTCTGGTGCAAAGCAATGGCATTGCGCAGTGGCTCAAGCTGTCGATGGCCCAGCCGGTGGCGGAGGGCGGCTGCGGCATCACCGCAGCGGTCGATGTGCAGCTGCCGGCGCAGTTTCTGTGGCAGGCCTACCGGGCGGTGCTGGGCAAGCACGAGGTGCCCGAGATATCGCCTTTGGACAAGCAGCCGCTCACCTGGCGGCTGATGCGCCTCTTGCCCGATCTGCTGGCCCAGCCCGCGTTTGCCGCGCTGCAACGCTTTTTGGCCGAGGACCATGACCAGCGCCGGCGCTACCAACTGGCCGAGCGCATTGCCGATCTGTTTGACCAGTACCAGGTCTACCGCGCCGACTGGCTGCGCGACTGGGCCGAGGGCCGCGACCAGCTGCGCAGCGCGCGCGGCGATGTCCAGCCGCTCGATGAAGAGCAGCGCTGGCAGGCGCAGCTATGGCGCGCGCTGCTGGACGATGTGGGCGCGGCCGGCATGGAGACCAGCCGCGCCGCCGTGCACCAGCGCTTTGTGCAGTACCTGCAGTCGCCGCAAGCGCCGCAAATGCTGCCTGTGCCTCAGGCGCGCAACCCCGGCCTGCCGCGCCGCGTGGTGGTGTTTGGCATCTCGTCGATGCCGGCGCAGACCTTGCAGGCGCTCGCTGCCATCTCGCGCAGCTGCCAGGTGCTGCTGTGCGTGCACAACCCCTGCCGCCACCACTGGTCGGACATTGTTGCCGACAAGGATTTGCTGCGCCACCAGTACCGGCGGCAGCAGCGCAAGGGCAGCATGCAGGGGCTCATCGATGACGTCGACCTGCACCAGCATGCCCACCCGCTGCTGGCCGCCTGGGGCAAGCAGGGGCGCGACTACATCCACCTGATTGACGAGTTTGACCAGCCGGACCAGTACGCCTCGCTGCTGGGCCCCGTCAATGGCGGGCGCATTGACCTGTTTGGCGAGGCCGAGCCCAGCCACATGCTGGCCCAGTTGCAGGACGACATCCTGGACCTGCGGCCGCTGGCCGAAAGCCGCGCGCTGTGGCCGGCGCTGGACCCGGCGGAGGACGGCTCCATCCGCTTTCAGACCGCGCACAGCCCGCAGCGCGAGGTCGAAGTGCTGCACGACCAGCTGCTCGCCCGCCTGGGGGCCGATGCCAGCCTGCGGCCGCGCGACATCATCGTCATGGTGCCTGATATCCAGATCTATGCACCGCATATCGATGCGGTGTTTGGCCGCATCGCCCGCAGCGATGCGCGTTACATCCCCTATTCGCTGGCCGACCAGAGCCAGCGCGGGCGCGAGCCCATGCTGGTGGCGCTCGAGCATGTGCTGGCGATGCCCGAGAGCCGCTTTGCGGTGAGCGAAGTGCTGGATCTCCTGGCCGTCGATGCCCTGCGCCAACGCTTTGGCATTGACCCGGACGATCTGGCGCTGCTGCACCGCTGGATCGAGGGCGCCGGTGTGCGCTGGGGGCTTGATGCAACCCAGCGCGCCCGCATTGGCCTGGCGCAGGCGGGAGAGACCAACAGCTGGCGCTTTGGCCTGCGCCGCATGATGCTCGGCTTTGCGGTAGGCCGTGGCGAGGCGCTCGGAGATATCCAGCCCTACGACGAGATCGGTGGCCTCGATGCCGCTGCGCTGGGCGGCCTGGCCGCCTTGCTGCGCGCGTTGGAGCAGGCCTGCGATCTGCTGGCCGAGGACCTGCCGCCCAGCACCTGGGTAGAGCGCGCCCGCGAGGTGCTGGCACTGCTGTTTGACCCTCAGCAAGAGCATGAAAAGCTGCTGCAGATGCAGCTGATCCAGGGCCTGGAGCGCTGGCTGGGCCAGTGCGAGGCGGCAGCGTTTGATGAGGCCCTGCCGCTGTCGGTCGCGCGTGAGGCCTGGCTGGCCGGCATGGATGCCAGCAGCCTGAACCAGCGCTTTATGGCGGGATCGGTGAGCTTTTGCAGCCTGATGCCCATGCGCGCGATTCCGTTTCGCATGGTCTGCCTGTTGGGCATGAATGACGGCGCCTACCCGCGCCCGGTGTCGGTGCTGGATTTTGACCTGATGCGCCAGCAGTACCGGCCCGGCGACCGCTCGCGCCGCGATGATGACCGCTACCTGCTGCTGGAGGCCGTGCTGTCCGCCCGCGAGCAGCTCTACATCAGCTGGGTGGGGCGTAGCATCCGCGACAGCACAGCCAGGCCGCCTTCGGTGCTGATCGGCCAGATGCGCGACCATCTGGCCCAGGGCTGGCAACTGGCCAATGCTCCCGCTGGCCTGGCAGGCCCTGCCGCTGGCGAAGCGCTGCTGCGCGCGCTCACGCAGGAGCACCCGCTGCAGCCCTTCAGCCCACGTTACTTCGCGCAGCCGCCCTCACAGGCCGGCAGCGATGGCCTCTACACCTATGCGCAGGAATGGCATGGTGTGCACGGCGATGGCCTGCAGACCGAGTCGGCCGAAGACGCGCTGGAGGCCTTGCCCGAGATGGGGCTGGAGGCCGCGCTGAACCTGCGCCAGCTGCAGGACTTTGCGCAAAAGCCGGTGACTGCCTTCTTCCGCCAGCGCCTGCGTGTGTATTTTGAGGACGAGGACCTGACCGGCCAGGACGAGGAGATGTTTGCGCCCGATGGCCTGCAGGCCTGGGCCTTGCAGGCCAGCTTGCTGAGCGCCTTGGAGCCCTGGGTGCGTGACAACCCCGAAGCGGCGGGCGATGCGCCCCGCCTGCGTGCGCAGCTCGATGCCGCCGCCCAGCGGCTGCGGCTGGAGGGGCGCTTGCCGCTGCGCGCCTTTGCCGATTGCGCATTGGAGCCCGCTTGCGATGCCGCCCAGCGTGCCTTGCAGGTTTATGCGGCAGCGCTGCGCTACTGGCCGCAGGCGAGCAGTGCAGCGCTGGAGCTGCGCTACAGCGATGGCGCAGAGGGCCCAGCCGTGGCCGACTGGTTGCGCGGCCTGCGCTGGGCCGATGCCGGCCAGCAGCATGCCGCCAAGATCAGCCTGTCTGCCGGCCGCTTGCATGCTGGCGAGCAGCTGCGCTATGACCGCCTGGTGCGCGCCTGGGTCGAGCACTTGGCCTGGCACAACGCGGGCCAGGCGCTGACGACGGTGGTTTGTACCGAATCGGGCATTGCGGTGTTTCCCGCGCAGGCCGCTGGCGCTGCGCAAGCGGCCTGGCGCCAGTTGCTGGTACTGTGGCAGCAAGGCATGCGCGCGCCCTTGCCGGCCGCTGTGCGCACCTCCATCGCCAGCCTGGCGCCCACGGCATCGGCCGGCCAGCTCGCGGCGCTCTATGACGACAGCTACCGGGGCACCGGTGAGCTGCAGCGCTCGGCCGAACTGGCCCGGGTGTTTCCGGATTTTGATGCGCTGCTGGCCGCCGGTCTGCTGGATGTCGCCCAGCAGCTCTATGGCGACATGCTGAACCATGTGCAATTGGTCAATGGCCAGCATCCGCAGGCGCTGGCGCGCTTTGCGGAGGGTGATGCGGGCGATGCGGGTGATGGGGAGGGGCCGCAATGAGCGCGATGCCAAGCGATACCACCTTGCCACTCGAGCCGCTGCGCTTTCCGCTCTGGGGCAGCCGCTTGATCGAGGCCAGCGCCGGCACCGGCAAGACCTATACGATCGCCGCGCTCTACCTGCGGTTGGTGCTGCAGCATGGCGGCGAGCAGGCCTTTGGCCGGCCGTTGGCGCCCCCCGATATCCTGGTGGTGACCTTTACCGATGCCGCCACGCAAGAGCTGCGCGACCGCATTCGCCAGCGCCTGTCCGAAGCCGCCCAGCTGTTTGCGCAGAAGCCGGAAGAGACCGGTAGCGAAGCGTCAGCAGACCCCTTGCTGCTGGCGCTGCGCGCCGATTACCCCGCCAGCCGCTGGCCCGCCTGCGCCCGTTTGCTGCACGAGGCAGCGAACTGGATGGACGAGGCGGCGGTGTCGACCATCCACAGCTGGTGCTACCGCATGCTGCGTGAGCATGCATTTGACAGCGGCAGCCTGTTCCAGCAAAGCCTCATCACCGACCAGAGCGAGCTGCTGACCCAGGTGGTGCAGGACTACTGGCGCCGCCAGTTTTATGACCTGCCCGCCACGTCGCTGCGCAGCCTGCTGCAGGTTGTTGCCACGCCGCAGGCCTTGCAAGAGGCCATCCAGCCCATGCTCAGCCGCCAGGATGCCGACTGGCGCTACGATGGCGCGGCGCTGGCGCCTGCCGACCAGGTCGATCTGGCCGCTTTGCTGGCCCAGGCCAGCGAGGCAGCCGCACGCCACACCGCGCTGGAGAACAGCGCACGCCTGCTGTGGCAGCAGCACCGGGCCGAGCTGGAGCAGCTGCTGATCGCGCTGCTGCCGGGTCTCAACGGCGTCACCTATCCGAAGAAGGACGAACCGGGCGTGTTCGAGGCCTGGTTGGCTGCGATGGCGGCCTGGAGCGATGGCGAGCCGGCGCCCGCCAAGATTCGGGCCTTTGGCCAATCGGGTATCAAGGCCAAAAAGGGCGTGACCGTGCCCGCGCATGCGGCCTTTGTCGCCATCGATGCCTGGCTGGAGGCCGTAGCGCAAGACGCAGAGTTAGCCACGCCACTCCAACCGCTGCTGCTGCGCCATGCGATTGCCCATGTGCAGCGCGCACTGGAGGCAGAAAAGCAGCGCCGCGCCGAGCTGGGCTTTGACGACCTGCTGCAGCGCCTCGATAGCGCCTTGCATGCGGCCGGCGGCGAGGCGCTGGCGCAGCGCATCCGCAGCCAGTTCCCGGTGGCGATGATCGACGAGTTCCAGGATACGGACCCGCTGCAGTACCGCATTTTTGAGTGCATCTACCGCATCGCGGACAACGACCCGGCGCAGGGCCTGTTCATGATTGGCGACCCCAAGCAGGCCATTTACGCGTTTCGCGGTGCCGATATCTACACCTACCTGCGGGCCCGTGCTGCCACCCAAGGGCGCCATTACTCGCTGGGCACCAACTACCGCTCCACCCAGGCCGTGGTGCAGGCCATCAACCACTGCTTTGTGCATGCCGAGGGCCATCCCCGCGCGGCCTTCCGCTTCCGCCAGGATGCGCAGCACAATCCCGTGCCCTTCGTCGCAGTCGATGCCAACGGCCGCCGCGACGCACTCTTTTTGCAGGGCCAGGCCACGCCGGCGATGACCTTGTGGACCCTGGATGCCGGCACGCCGACGCAGGCCGATGGCGCCGACGAGCAGGGCGATGCTGCGGTATCCGGCAAGAGCGTGCGCACCGGCGTGGCCGAGTCGGCCTACCGCCAGCGCATGGCGCAGGCGGCGGCCAGCCAGATCACGGCCTGGCTCAATGCCGCCCGGGCGGGCCAAGCCGGTTTTGGCCCAGCGGCGGATGCGCTGGCCCGGCCGCTGCGCCCAGCCGATATCGCCATCCTGGTGCGGGGCCGGGCCGAGGCCGAGCTGGTGCGCAATGCGCTCAAGGAGCGGGGTCTGGCCAGCGTCTACCTGTCGGACCGCGATTCGGTGTTCCAGACTGCCGAGGCGGCCGACATGCTGCGCTGGCTGCGCGCCGTCAATGCGCCCGGCCATGACGGACTGCTGCGCGTGGCGCTGGCCACTGCATCGATGGATTGGTCCTGGCAGGACCTGGAGCGGCTCAACCACGATGAGCAGCATTGGGAGCAGCTGGCGCTGCGCAGCCGCGTGTTGCAGCAGCTGTGGCAGAAAAAGGGCGTGCTGCCGATGCTGCGCCAGTGGCTGCTCGATTTTGACCTGCCCGCGCGCTGGCTGGCCCAGCCGGGCGGCGAGCGGCGCCTGACCAATGTGCTGCACTTGGCCGAATGGCTGCAGCGCGCATCGACCGAGGTGGAGGGCGCGCAGGCGCTGATCCGACGCCTGGCCGAGCAGATGGACAGCCCCGAGGGCGAGGAAGAAATTCTGCGCCTGGAGAGCGATGCCGATCTGATCAAGGTGGTCACCATCCACAAGTCCAAGGGGCTGGAGTACCCGCTGGTGCTGCTGCCCTTCATCAGCAGCTGGCGCGATTTTGACGGCAAGAGCCGGGGCTATGCGCAGTACCACGATGCCGCATCGGGCGACCTGGTGGTGGAGCTGAACAACAAGCACCAGGACGCCGTCAGCGCCCATAACGACGAGCGCCTGAGCGAAGACATGCGCCTGCTCTATGTGGCGCTGACGCGCGCCCAGTACGCGCTGTGGCTGGGCGTGGCACCACTGGCCAAGGGCATGAGCCGCGCGGGCAGCCTGGAGAAAAGCGCCGTCGGCTACCTGCTGGCCGGCGGGCAAAAATTGCCTGACCTAGAACTGCATGCCTATCTGCAGGACTTTGCCAGCAACTGTCCGCAGATGGCCGTGCAGCCGGTGCCCGAAGTCAGCCCGCAGCGCTACCAGCCCGAACGCCCACCCGCTGCCTTTGCGGCGCGCGAGCCGCGCCGGCAGGCCGATGAGCACTGGTGGATCGCCAGCTTCTCGGCGCTGACCGAGCGGCTGGGCTATGCCGTGCCTGCGCAGAGCCTCTGGATCGAAGACGCGCTGACAGCCGCCGAGCCCGAAACCGCGCAGCAGGACCAGTACCTGGAGCCGCAAGAGCCCGCACCCGATACGGCCGCACCGGGCCAGCCGGAGCCCGGCAGCCTGCATGCCTTCCCCAAGGGGCCGGATGCCGGCAACTTTCTGCACGGCCTGCTGGAATGGTGCGCGCAAGAGGGTTTTGCCACAGTGCTCAGCAGGCCTGCGGCATTGGATGGCATCATCGCCTACCGCTGCCAGGTGCGCGGCTGGGCCGATTGGGCCGAGCCGCTGCAAGGCTTTGTGCGGCAATGGCTGCAAACGCCGCTGCGGCTGCAGGGTGCGCCCACCGACAGCCAGGCCGACACGCCGGTCGACAGCCCGGTCGCACTGCAGTCGCTGGGCGACTACCAGGTCGAGATGGAGTTCTGGCTGTCGATCCACCGGGCCTCGACCGGCCAGCTCGATGCGCTGGTGCAGCAGCATGTGCTGCCCGGCCAGCCACGGCCCGCGCTGCTGGCCAACCAGCTGCATGGCATGCTCAAGGGCTATATGGACCTGGTGTTCGAGCAGGGCGGCCGCTACTATGTGATGGACTACAAATCCAACTGGCTGGGCGCGGACAGTGCCGCCTATACGGCAGAAGCCATGGCCGCTGCCGTGCTGCAGCACCGCTATGACCTGCAGTATGTTCTGTACACCTATGCGCTGCACCGCCTGCTGCAGCAGCGCCTGCCCGGTTATGACTACGAGCGCGATGTGGGCGGTGTGCAGTATTGGTTTTTGCGGGGCGTCGGTGCCGACCACCAGGGCCTCTACCATGACAAGCCCCCGCGTGCACTGATGGATGCGCTCGATGCGCTGTTTGCGCAATGATGATGAATGCAATGACGACAGAACCCCAGGACGGCCTGCCAGAGAACGGCCAGGCTCAAGATGGCCTGCCCACCCAGCGATCGGCTGCCCGCACGCTGGCCGTGCCCAACGGCGCCACCGCCAGCCTGCTGCACACGGTAGAGCGCTGGACCGCCCATGGCTGGCTGCGCAGCCTGGACCAGGCGCTGGTGCTTTTTCTGCACGAACTCGATCCTGCCGCATCACCGCTGGTGCTGCTGGCCGCCGCACTGGCCAGCCACCAACTGGGCCGGGGCCATGTCTGCCTGGATCTGCAGGCCACCCTGGACAACAGCCGTTTTGCGCTGTCGCTGCCACCCGATACCGTGGCGCAGGGCAGTGGCGCCACCGAGCCCACGCCCTTGCCGCTGCCCAGCGAGCTGCTGGCCCAGGTCAACCTGCTGCAGTGGCAATCGGCCTTGCAGGCGAGCGCGCTGGTGGCCGCGCCCGGCAAGCCCAGCCAGGGCGGCACGCCGCTGGTGCTGCAAGGCGATCGCCTCTATCTGCGCCGCTACTGGCAGTACGAGCAGGATGTGGCGCAAGCGATTGGCCAGCGCATCACTGCCAGCCAGCATCTGCGCCAGGGCCGCAGCGCCGCGCAAGATGCAATGCTGCGCCAGGCGCTGGACCAGCTGTTTCCACCAGCGGGTGACCAGATTGCCGATTTGCCCGACTGGCAAAAAATGGCCTGCGCCTTGGCGGCCTCCAGCGCCTTTTCCATCATCACCGGCGGCCCCGGCACTGGCAAGACCACCACCGTGGTCAAGCTCTTGGCGCTGCTGCAGAGCATGGCCTTGCAGCAGAACGGCCGGCCGCTGCGCATCTGCCTGGCTGCGCCCACCGGCAAGGCGGCAGCGCGCCTGTCCGAATCGATCGTGCAGGCCTTGCAGCGCCTGGGGGATGCGCAGCTGCCAGCGGTGCCGCCGGCGCCGGGCAGTGGCGAGGCGCGTAGCTTGAAACCGCTGATCCCGTCCGACGCCCAAACCCTGCACCGGCTGCTGGGCAGCCGGCCCGACAGCCGGCATTTTCGCCATGATGCCCAGCACCCGCTGGCGCTCGATGTGCTGGTGGTCGATGAGGCCTCGATGGTCGATCTGGAGATGATGGCGGCCTTGCTGTCGGCCTTGCCTGCGCAGGCCAGGCTGGTGCTGCTGGGCGACAAGGACCAGCTCGCATCGGTGGAGGCCGGCGCGGTGCTGGGGGAGCTCTGCGCCCAGTCCGAGCGCGGCCTGTATTGGCACGAAACGGCGCAGTGGCTGCAGCAGGTGACCGGCCAGCAGGTGCCCGCTGAGCTGCAGGATATGGCGGGCAAGCCGCTGGACCAGGCGGTGGCCATGCTGCGGGTCAGCCACCGCTTCCATGCCGACAGCGGTATCGGCCAGCTGGCCGGTGTCGTCAATGCCGGGCGGCGCAAGGCGATCAAGCCGCTGCTGAAGGCAGGCTACCCCGATCTGGCCGCCTATGCGGTGCCGGATCTGACGCATTCGTCGCTGGCCCAGCTGGTGCTGGATGGCGGTGGCAAGCGCTTTGTCGACAGTGCCGCCAAGCGCGACGCGGGGCCGGTGGGCTATGGCCACTACCTGCACGTGCTGCGCGAGATGCCGGCCAACCCCAGCCCCGAGGCCTTGAACCCATGGGCGCTGCGCCTGTTGAAAGCGCATGGCGAGTTCCAGGTGCTGTGCGCGCTGCGCAGCGGCCCCTGGGGCGTCGAAGGGCTCAATGAGCGCATTGCCCAGCTGCTGGCCCACCGCGAGCTGATTGCGCAAAGCAGCGGCTGGTATGCGGGCCGCCCGGTGCTGGTCACCCGCAATGACTACAGCCTCAAGCTGATGAATGGTGATATCGGCATCACGGTGCAGATGCCGGCGGGCCAGGCGCTTGACGCTGGCGGAGGCAGTGGCGCCGCAGTAGCGCAGGGCGCGCTGCGCGTGGTGTTTGCCACCAGCGAGGGCCTGCGCTGGGTGCTGCCCAGTCGGCTGCAGGCGGTCGAGACGGTGTATGCGATGACCATCCACAAATCGCAGGGCTCGGAGTTCAGCCATGCGGCCGTTGTATTGCCGCCCAGCCTGTCACCGATCATGACCCGCGAGCTGGTCTACACCGGCCTGACCCGGGCCAAGCGTTGGCTCACGGTCGTGGCCGGCGGCAGCAGCAATTTCGCGGTGCTGGAAGAGGCGACAGAGCGCCAGGTCAGGCGCTCGAGCGGATTGCGACAAGGCGAGTTGTAGCCATCGGTGCCAGAAATTTGGGGCGTTGTGGAGGTCGCAGGCCGGTGCAGCAGGGCAGGGCCGTTTTGAGCAAGGATCGTCGCAGCGGTTGCGATGGGGAGTGCCCACCGGCTGCGCGGGTTTCATCGAAAAAATGCGTGGCTGTGCGAAAAGATCGTTGGCTGGCCAAAACGACCCTGGAGCTGAACGGGCCCCAAGAGTCGCCCCACGATGAAACAATCACAGTTGCGAGGGCGCTGGGCATGTGTGCATGCGCAAGGCCCCTGACAGCGGCGATGGACGAATAATAACATTGAATGAGAATAATTATCAATACTGATATTGATAAATCCTGCTGACTTGCTTTATTTGTGTAAGTTTTTGTTTTTGGTTGATTTTTCTTGACCTTTCCCCTGGAAATGGGGATGCAGCGTTTAGGAAAATTTGGTAACTTCGCAGTATCGATAAAAAATATTGCGGGAGTTCCAACCATGTCCGGTTCCAGTTACAGCTTCAAATCCACAGCGCTTGCGATGCTGGCGCTCACGGCCTCGGCCTGGGCGCAGGCTGCCTGCTACACGGTCTATGACAGCAAGAACGAGGTGGTGTATCGCAGTGCTGAGCCCCCAGTGGACATGTCCAAGCCGCTGCACCAGACGGCAGGCGAGCTGCCCAGCGGCAGTCGCGTTGTCTTCACGCCCAACAATGCCGTATGCGTCACCGAGGTGCATGCACTGCCCGGCGGCAAGAAGCTGACGTCCAGCAGCGCCAACATGGTCACCGACCAGCTGAGCCTGGGCAGCATGATCACGGCGCAGTAAGCGCATCACCAAATACCGAAGGGCAGCGTGGCTGCCCTTCGTGTTTTTGAAGCAGGCATGTACCATGCTGGCCTGCATAGCACTGTTAGCCCCAGAAGGCGTCTTCTGCGTCCTGGTCCTCGGAGAACAGCCAGACCTCCCGGATGAGTCCGTTCTCAACCCGCAGCACATCAATGCCCGACATGGCGATGGCTGAACCTGGCTTTTCAGCGCAGAAGTGCAAGGAGGTGCTGACCAGATCGCCCTGGGCCATCAGCGGGCCGACCTTGTCGATGCGAAAGCTCCCTTGGCTGCGCTGCATGAACTGGCCCAGCAACGCGAAGACCGCAGCCTTGCCTCGGTGCAACCCGGAGAGGGCGCCCTTGCCGGGCTGGTGCCATTCAATATCGGCACTGAAAGCGGCGCCAACGCCGCCGAGATCGCCTCGTGCGACTGCCTCAAAGTAGCGGCGTACGACATCCATGTTCTGTGCTGTGTTCATAGTCATTCCTCGTTGAATAAACGCAAGCTGCATTGGGCAGATGCATGAAAAATGATGAGCTTAAAGGTGGCGATAAATAGTTGCAATAAGACACTGAAAAGTGACATAGGAACCAAAAAGTGACCATCGACCCCTGCCGCCCCGCCTGGAACCCCTATCTCGCCACCTGCCCCACCAGGCAGGTGCTGGACTGCGTAGCCGACAAATGGACGGTGCTGGTGCTGGGCCTGCTGCGCTCAGGGCCGTGGCGGTTTGGGCAGTTGCGCAAGGGCATTGAGGGCCTGTCTCAAAAGATGCTGACGCAAACGCTGCGGGCGTTGGAGCGTGATGGCATCGTGCGGCGCGAAGTCTTTGCCTGTTCGCCGCCCAAAGTGGAATACAGCCTGACCCCGCTGGGCCAGTCGCTGGCTGCCACGCTGGATGCGCTGCGCCTGTGGGCCGAGCGGCACATGGATGAGGTGATGCGCCACCGGGACCTGTATGACGAGGTGGCAGCACAGCAAGACCCGGCATTGCCAAAGCTGATCTGGGCTCCACCGTGATTTTTTGCGCTCCCGCACGCCAAATTGCCAGAGGTTGGCCGCAGGCCATTGCCCAGCCTGCGAAAATACCGGGATGAGCCAAGCGCAGACCCCACAGAATATTCCCGAATCCCCCGATGCCGCCGAAGCGGCGCAGTTCCCCGCAGATGCTTTGAAGATCGTGTCGATGGACATGGACGCCCAGGGCGTGGCGCGCCGTGCCGATGGAAAGGTCGTCTTTGTCGATGGCGCGCTGCCGACAGAATGGGTGAGTGCCAAGACCCGTCGCAAGAAAAACAACTGGGAGCAGGCCGATCTGTTGCAGATCCACCGCGAGTCATCGCAGCGCGTGCGGCCCGGCTGCCCCAACTTTGGCCTGCATGCCGGCGCCTGCGGCGGCTGCAAGATGCAGCATCTGCATGTGGGCGCGCAAATTGCCACCAAGCAGCGCGTGCTCGAAGACAACCTCTGGCACCTGGGCAAGGTGGTGGCCGAGACGGTGATGCGCCCCATCGAGGGCCCCAGCTGGGGTTACCGCTTCCGCTCGCGCCTGTCGGTGCGCTATGTCGCCAAGAAGGGCAAGGTGCTGGTGGGCTTCCATGAGCGCAAGAGCCGCTACATCGCCGACATGGAAACCTGCAAGATCTTGCCGCCCCATGTTGACGCCTTGCTGATGCCGATGCGCGCGCTGATCGGCAGCCTCGATGCCCGCGAGACTTGCCCGCAGATCGAGGTGGCCTGCGGCGACCAGGTCACCGCCTTGGTGCTGCGCCACCTGGAGCCTTTGAGCGACGCCGATCTGCAGCGCCTGCGCGATTTTGCCGCAGCCCACAAGGTGCAATGGTGGCTGCAGCCCAAGGGGCCGGACACCGTGCACCTGATGGATGGCGTGGGCGAGCAGCTGTCCTATGCGCTGCCCGATTTCGGCATCACGATGCCGTTCAAGCCCACCGACTTCACCCAGGTCAACCCGCACATCAACCAGGTGCTGGTGACGCGCTCGCTGCGCCTGCTGGATGCCAAAAAGACCGAGCGTGTGATCGACTGGTTCTGCGGCCTGGGCAACTTCACCTTGCCGATTGGCACGATGGCCGGCGAGGTGCTGGGCATCGAGGGCTCGGAGACCCTGGTGCAGCGCTCGCACGAGAACTATGCCGCCAACAATGCGACCCGCCCCGCAGGCAGCGCGCTGGCGCCCACGCGCTTTGTGGCCCGCAATCTGTTCGAGATGACGCCCGAGATGCTGATCGCCGATGGCCAAGCCGACAAGTGGCTGGTCGATCCACCGCGTGAAGGCGCGTTTGCGCTGTCCAAGGCGCTGGCCGACATCCACAAGGCGCGCCACCAGGTGCCCGATACCGCGCCGCTGCCTGACAGCGCCAAGGACTGGACACCGCCCAAGCGCATCGTCTATGTGAGCTGCAACCCCGCAACGCTGGCGCGCGATGCCGGACTGCTGGTGCACCAGGCCGGCTACCGCTGTGTGGCTGCTGGCGTGGTCAACATGTTCCCGCATACCGCCCACGTCGAGAGCATGGCCGTGTTTGAATGGGATGGCCATGCGCCTTCGGTCAAGACCGAGGGGGATGATGCGGCCGACGTGGAGACGGCCACCGTGGACAAGGCCGATGCTGCCGAGCAGAGCGCTGCAGCAGAAAACGCAGCAGCCTGATGCCGCCGGGGGATTACCCCCGTTTTAGGCACAAATGCTGTGATGCATGTGATTGATTAGCGTGCTGGAATGCCGTTAAGCTGGCAGGCTGAACAACCGGGTTTCCCGAATTTTTTCCAAGGAGTCACCATGAAAACCAAAGCAGTGCTGGAGTTGGCCGACGTCAAGGCGGTGTTGAATGCGGCCGAGGCCGAAGCGGTCAAGAACCAATGGATCGTCAGCATTGCGGTGGTGGACGACGGCGGCAACCTGCTGGGCATGATCCGCCGCGACGGCGCAGCCCCCGTGTCGGCCCACATCTGCGTGGCCAAGGCCCGCACCTCGGCGCTGGGCCGCCGCGAGAGCAAGGGTTTTGAGGACATGATCAATGGTGGCCGCACCGCTTTCCTGAGCGCTCCGCTGATCGACGGCATGCTCGAAGGCGGCGTGCCGATCATCAAGGACGGTGAATGCCTGGGCGCCGTGGGCGTCAGCGGTGTCAAGGCACCGGAAGATGCACAGATCGCCAAGGCGGGTATTGCGGCCCTGGGACTGTAAGGCATAGCCCTTGCGCCTTGCCAAGGTGCAGAGGGCTCCGGCCCATCAACGACGAAGCGGCCATTGGCCGCTTTTTCGCGTCTGAATGTGTAGCTGGGGCGTCAAACCAGCGCCGGTGCGGGCGCCTGCAGAAAGTGCGTGGTGGGCGCCGCGCTGCCATCGTCGAGCATCAGCACCCGCTCGGGCCAGCGCAGCGCTGCGAGCTTGAAATCCTGCTCAGGCGGCTGGCCGGCGAGCCGGGCCGTCCAGCGCGCGCCCACGGAGAAGTCCACGCAAAACACATTGCCGCGCAGGCCATGCCAGGCATGCGGGTTGATATCGGCGAACAAATCCTGGTCACCCTTGCCCAGCACCGAGCGGTCAAGCTCATGGATGCGGCGCCAGTAGTGGCCGACGATGACGGGTGTGTTGTCGGTATAGGCATCCCACCACGCCACACGCTCGACAAAGCGCCATTTGCCGCCGGCATAGAAGGGCTCGCTGCCGCGGCGCTCCACACCGCAGCTGAGCACCTTCAAGGGGTTGTACTGGGATTTGTTCAGCTCGCTGTCCGCATGCGCGGGCATGAACGGCGGGCAATGGGCGCCGTCTTCCAGGTGGTAGGGCCAGGCCTGGTTTTCGGCCTTCAGCCGGGCCGGAATGCCCAAGGTCTTGGCGTGCAGGTAGGCTTCTTGCTCCAGGCGGTCATAGTCCTGGGCGACATGGCCGGGCCGCAGCGCGCGGGCCTGGTTGATCTTGTCGTCGATCCAGGCGGCATGGACGATGCGCAGGTCGGGCCGCTCCAGCGCGAGCGGCAGCTGGCGCAAAAAGGGCAGCATTTCGTCGTCAAAGGCCTGGTCCGCGCGCACATAGGGCGCGTATTTGCGGTTGTCGGCCTCGATGCGCTCGTCAAAGTACCAGCCCGAGCCGTCCTTGGCATCTTCGCGCAGCAGGTTGATTTCATGGTTGCCGAGCACCGCGCAGGCATGGCCGTTTTCTACCCAGCGGCGCACCAGCGCCAGCACGCCGGGGCTGTCCGGGCCCCGGTCGCAGAAATCGCCAACAAACACCAGCGTGCGGCCTGCCGGGTGGCCGCCATGGTCGTCATAGCCCAGATGCCGAACCAGCGACTCCAGTGCCTGGCGCTCGCCGTGCACATCGCCGATCACATCCAACGGGCCGGCGGGCAACGCTTGTACCAGGCTCATCGTCACAGTGTTCCGTCTTGTTGCAGCGCCCGGTGCTTGGGGCCCGGTGCGCCACAGATTGCTATTCGATGAAATCCATTTTGCATGAATTTGCTGCGCCGCACCAGCGTGGTGCCATCGGTGAGCGGCGCGCTCAGGCGGGCTGGCGCTGGTAGCAGACAAACGCAAAGGGCAGGCCGTTGCTGCTGGTGTGGCGCTCACGCGAGACCTCTTGCCACTGGCTGCCGAGCACCGGCGCATGGGCATCGCCGTCAAAATCCTGGTCGATCTCGGTCACCCAGACTTCGTCGGCCAGGGCCAGCGACTGGGCATAGATCTGCGCCCCGCCAATCACCCAGACGGGCTGGCCCAGCGCCTGGGCCGTGCTGAGTGCCTGCTCCAGATCAGCGGCGACATGGACGCGTTCGCTGGCGGGGCTGGGCTGCCAGCCGCTTTGGCGCGTGACGACCACGTTATCGCGGCCTGGCAGCGGGCGAAAGCGCGGCGGCAGCGAATCCCAGGTCTTGCGGCCCATGACGACAGTGCCTCCCGCCGTCTTTTGCTTGAAAAAGGCCATGTCCTCGGGCAGGTGCCAGGGCAGTTGGTTGTCGCGGCCGATGACGCCATTGCGGGCGCGGGCAAAGATCAGATGGATACGGGCTGGGGTCATGGCGTGCGGGCCGCCCAGCGCGCAATGGCGTGCCGGCAGGCCTGGTAAATGGGGTGTTCGATCGCGTGGTAGTACAGGGCCGACAGCGCGACCAAGGCCGCCAGCACCAGCAGCAGGCTGAGCGAGCGGTGGGGAATGTCGAGCGCCATCGATGTGATGGCGCGTTGCACGAGCTGGAACACCAGCAGATGCAGCAAATAGATTGCAAAGGAATAGTCGCCGAGCTTGGCGAGCAGCTGCCATGCCCGGTGCTGGGGCGTTGGCAGCAGCAAGGCTGCCGCCACCAGGGCGGTGGTGGCGCTGCCCACCAGCAGCGCGCGGTCCGCCCAGTGGTAAAAACCGACGATGCCAGGCGCATACAAAGTGGCGGTGTGGCTGTAGTACACCGCTGTGGCGCCTAGCAGTGCACTGGCCAGCAGCCAGGCGTACCAGCGCTGCTGCGGGTAGCGCTGCAAAAAGCGGTACATGAAATAGCCGGCAAAGAATTCCAGCACCAGGGGCGCGGCATAGAACCAGATGAGTGGTGTGGTCTGCGCAAACATGTCCGGCCGGTAGCGGCCGGTGGCCGCGTAGTACAGCACCAGCACCACCATGGTCAGGCCCCAGGCAGAGAGGGCCCGGTCGCGCCAGGGCTTGGGCAAGAGCAGGCTGGCGCCAATGAGCAGGTAGAAATACAGCTCAAAGACCAGGGTCCAGGTCACCGCATTGATGTGCAGGCTGAAATTGGCTGGGTAGAGCAGCGCCGACGACAGCAGGTTCACATCCGGCGGCATGGCGCCCAGCGCCTGCAAACCGACGACGTACAGCAGCATCGCCGGCCACCAGCCGGTGTAGATGCGGGAAAAACGGGTGGCCACAAACTGGGCGGAAGGACGCAGGCCGGTGGGTGTGTTGCTGGTGGCCAGCGCCATGATGACGCCGCTGATCACAAAGAAGATATCGACACCGACAAAGCCGCCTTCGGCAATGGCGCGCAGCCAGCCAGGAAGCTCGGGGAAGAAGCTATAGGTCCGCGCATGGTAGAGCGCCACCCACAGGGCGGCAGCAAAACGCAGAATCTGGATGGACTGGATCATGGCACGGTGGTGGGCGCAGGCGGTCAATGCCGGGCAAGCGCTGCAGCGGGCGCTGGGGTGCGCATCCGCAGGCAGTGCTTGTCACTTGCGTGCCGGCAGGGGCGGTGTCCGCTCAGCGGAACAGCACGCCCGCTTCGTCCGGGTGCCAGGCAGGGTATTTTTCCATCACCTGCTCGAACAGTGCTGAATCGGTCAGACGCAGCAGCCAGGCTTGCAGATGGGGCCAGGGGTGATTCTGCCATGCAGCCTCATCGATGCCGGCAAACTGGCGCACAAAGGGGCGGATGGCCATGTCGGCCAGGCTCGGGTCGCGGCCAAACAGGTAGCCGGTCGCAGCCAGCTGCTGGTTCAGTGCACCCAAAAAGGCCTGGGCAGTGGCCGCTGCGGCAGCGGCGTCTGCTTGCGGGTAGCGGCTGGGGTATTTGCAGCGGTCCAGCGCCGGTTTGAATTCGCTGTCATGGCGGGCGATCAGCGCCTGCATCTCGCCCAGGCTGCCGGCGGTGGGGCTGAGCCACTGATCGGGGTCGTTCTGGCGCAGCGCCCAGAGCATGATCTCCAGGCTCTCTTCGAGCACCGTGCCATCGGCCAGCACCAGCACCGGCACGGTGGCCTTGGGCGATGCATCCAGTAGCGCCTGGGGCTTGTCCTTGAGGACGACCTCGCGCAGCTGGCAGGCAATGCCTGCATAGGCCAGCGCCAGGCGGGCCCGCATCGCATAGGGGCAGCGGCGAAACGAGTACAGCACCGGCAGGCCTTGCAAGGCCTGCTGCTGCGCGGCGATCTTTTGCTGGCGCGATTGCTGTGAGCTGGCCTGGGTGTGGCCCAGATGGGTGTCACCGCGCTCCTGCGCCAGGTCCATCTGCCGCTGGCGCTCGGCCAGCGACTGCAGTTGCTCAGGCGTGCGGCTGCCATGGCAGTAGGGGCAGCTGACGCCGCGCACATAGTGGGCGTGGGCCAGCTCGGCCGCGCCCAGCGGCATGCGGCAGCTGCGGCACAGCTGGTGCGGGCCGCGCACCAGGCCGTGGCCGACCGAGACGCGCTCGTCAAACACAAAGCAGTCGCCCCACCACATCGACTCGTCCTCGGCCACCGTCTCCAGGTACTTGAGGATGCCGCCTTCGAGGTGGTAGACCTGGTCAAAGCCCTGGGTCTTCATGTAGGCGGTGGATTTTTCGCAGCGGATGCCTCCGGTGCAGAACATCGCCACCTTTTGCTTGCCATGCAGCGCGCCGCCGGGCTGGGACTGCTCGGCCACCCATTGTGGAAACTCGGTAAAGCTCTTGGTGTGCGGGTTGATTGCGCCCTCAAAGCTGCCAATGCCCACCTCGTAGTCATTGCGCGTGTCGACCAGCACCACATCGGGCTGGCTGATCAGCGCATTCCAGTCCTCGGGCTTGACATACTGGCCGGCATTGCGCGCCGGGTTCAACTCGGGCACGCCCAAGGTCACAATCTCCTGCTTGAGGCGCACGCGCATGCGGTAGAAGGGGTTGCTGTCGGCATGCGCCTCCTTGTGCACCAGATGGGTCAGGCGCGGGTCGCGCTTGAGCCAGTCCAGCACCGCATGCACATCGCCGGGCAGGCCAGCAATCGTGCCGTTGATACCTTCATGGGCGAGCAGCAGCAGGCCCTTGACCTGGTGCTGGTCACACAGCGCCTGCAAGGGCTGCTGCCACTGGGCAAACTCCGGCAGATCGATGAACTGGTAAAGCGCGGCGGTAAGGTATTGCTGGGACATGGAGAAAATCTGCGAAAAATGCGCGCCCGCAGGCCGTATCTTTCGGGGTAGTGCATAGGAAAAGCCAGGTGGACTGGAGGAGAGCCCTTCGATCCACCAACTTGGGGTGGCCCCATGGGGCTAGTGCCGGCAGGGTGGCCTGCGCAGGCATCCCCATGGCGGGCGGGCTGCAGTCCAACGGCTGAACATCGTACTGTATCTGAATCGCCCATTTCTAGACCTGGATCAGCAAAATGGCCCAGCGTGCAGGCGTAAAAAAGCCCGGCAGGGCCGGGCGGTGTTTACGGTGCTTGCACGCTTACCGCTGCCTGATCACTTGGGGCTCAGGCCCGTGATGTCGTAGAAGTTGATCTTGCCGCCGCCTTCAAAGACGCGGTCACCGGGGTTGATGCCGGCGGGGCAGGCGCCCAGATACTCGCCCTTGATATTGCGGGTGGTCTCTACCGTGCTGCCATCGGGCATCTGCTGCTTGGTGACCGACAGCACATGGAAGTTGTGCTGGAAGTCGCCGGTGATCTTGCGGCTGCTCTCGATGCGCTGCTCGGTCTGGCCGACCTTGCAGTTGGAGGTGAATTGCCAGCCATTGCTGTCCTTCAGGCTCGCGGTCTTGCATTGCTGCACATCGTACTTGGCCTTTTGCAGCTCACGGGTCTTGTAGAAGGTGTCCTTGTCCATGCAGTCCTGGAACTGGACGGTCTGGCCTTCCTGGTCCGTGGAGCTGATCTGCCAGTGGCCCGACTTGGGGCGGGGCAGGTCTTCGATGTCGCCGGTGGTGGCGCAACCGGCGGCCAGCAAGGCGACGGCCACGGCGGACAGGGAGGCGAGGTAACGGGTAGAAAGCATGGATGTCCTCTCGGTGGTTGTCATGCCGCATCGCTGCAGCGTGTTTTTGTACAAGAACGCGTCGTTACTTTATATCCTAGGCGGCGCGCTGCCCACGCATTGTCTGACAAGGGCCGGGCCGCGTGTAGGAGAGCACCCGGCGGCGTGCTAGGGCAGCGCTGCAGCGCGCGTATCGGGGGGCTGCTCCTGCCCGCATTGCGCGAGCAGCCAGCGCTCGAAGGTCTGCATCGCCAACGTGGGGCTGCGCGATTTCAGCTGCGTGAGCCAGTAGCTGCCGGTGTCCAAGGTCTGCGCGAGCGGCGCGACCAGGCGGCCTGCCTGCAGGTCCCGGGAAAACAGGCGCAAGGGCAGCAGCGCGACGCCCAGGCCCTGCGCTGCCGCTTCGGCCAGCGTGAGCGATGAATCGAACACGGTGCCGCGCAGGCTGGGGCAGGCGAGCTTGTTCTGGGCGAACCAATGCTCCCACTCGCCCGCGCGGTAGGTGCGCAGCAAGGTCTCGCGCGCCAGGTCGGCCGGCTGCTGCAGGCGTGCGGCAATCGCTGGGGCGCACATAGGTGTGAGCGGCGCCTGCAGCAGCTGCCGGGCCGCCGTGCCATGCCAGGCGCCATCGCCAAAGCGGATCGCGCAGTCCCAGCCTTCACCCGCCAGGTCCACCCGGTTGTTGTGGGTGAACAGGCGCAGGTCGACAAAGGCATGGGCCTCCTGAAAGGCGCGCAGCCGGGGCAGCAGCCAGCCCACCGCAAACGTGCCCACGACGCCGACCGACAGCACCTCGTGCGGCCGCCTGTCCTGCACCTGGGCCAAGGCGCGCGACAGGCTGCCAAAGGCCTGGGCCACCGCCGGCACCAGGGCCATGCCTTCATCGGTCAACGCCAGGCCGCGCGGCAGGCGGCGAAACAGCGGTTTGCCCAGCTGGTCTTCGAGCTGGCGAATGTGCTGGCTGATGGCGGCCTGGGTCACATGCAGCTCCAGCGCCGCCCGCGTCAGGTTGAGGTGGCGTGCTGCGGCATCGAAGGCGCGCAGGGCATTCAAAGGCAGGTGCATAAGCTATAAGTTTTTCTTGTGGGTTTTCTTGGTTTTCATCGTTGGTCAAGCGTGCGAGATCTCGGTAAATTTACGCCTGTCCACCGGATAACAACGAATTTTAAGGATTGAAAGCCATGTACAGAAGAAAGTTTTTCTTGACTATGGGTGCTGCCAGCCTGGTCGCCACCTCCGCACGCGCCTGGGCCGCTGCGCCATCGGCAGACAAGGCGGCAGAGCGCCAGTTTGCCCAGGCCATGCAGGCCCTCGAGCGCGCAGTGGGCGGGCGCCTGGGCGTGTCGGCGCTGAACACCGTGACCGGCGCGGCGCTGGGCTGGCGCCAGAATGAGCGCTTTGCGATGTGCAGCACGTTCAAGATGTTGCTGGCCGCCCAGGTGCTCTCGCGTGTGGACGCCGGCCAGGACCGGCTGGATGCGATGCTGACGTTTGACCGCTCGGTGCTGGTTGAGCATTCGCCGGTGACCGAGAAATTTGCCGGCAAGGCCCCGATGACGGTTGAGGCGCTGTGCGACGCCATCATGACGATCAGCGACAACGGCGCTGCGAACCTGCTGCTGGAGCGCGTGGGTGGCCCGGCCAGTTTTACCGCCTATATGCGCAGCTTGGGTGACCCGACCACGCGGCTGGACCGCATCGAGCCGGCGATGAGCGAATCCAAACCCGGCGATGTGCGCGATACGACCAGCCCGCTGGCGATGCTGAGCAGCATGCGCGCGCTGACCCTGGGCAAGGCCTTGAGCGCCGCCAACCGCGAAATACTCGTCGGCTGGATGCAAGCCAATACGACGGGCGACCACTGCCTGCGTGCAGGTGCCCCGGGCTGGAAGGTGGCGGACAAGACCGGCTCGGGACCGGGCACCCGCAACGACATTGGCCTGCTGTGGGCGCCCGGTGCTGCGACGCCGATTCTGGTGACCAGCTACTTGACCGAGTGCAAGGCCGAGCCCAAGGCGCGCGATGCGGCACTGGCCCGGGTGGCCGCCGAGCTGGTGAAGCTTTGGGGCTAACTGGGGATTGAATGGGGGATGGATCGGGCGCTGATCGCCCCGCTTCAAACAGAACTGCCCCTTGTCAGGGGCAGTTTGGGTCAAGGGCGCTGCCGGCGCGGGCAGGGCCCCTTGGCGCGTTAGCGCCGGGCGATCACAGGTACTTGACCAGCACCTGGCTCTTGCGGCTCCAGTTGTACTTGGCCTTGCGCTGCTCGGGCAGCCAGTCCGGGTCCACCGGCTGGAAGCCGCGCTTGAGGAACCAGTGCATCGTGCGGGTGGTGAGCACAAAAATGCTCTTGAGGCCCGTGGCGCGGGCGCGTTGCTCGATGCGCTTGAGCAGCTTTTCGCCGTCGCCCGTGCCCTGGCTTTGCGGCGATACGGTGACGGCAGCCATCTCGGCGGTGCCCGCTTCCGGGTAGGGGTAGAGGGCCGCGCAGCCAAAGATCACGCCATCGTGCTCGATGATGGTGTAGGCGGAGATATCACGCTCGATCTCGGTGCGGCTGCGCTTGACCAGGGTGCCGTCCTTCTCGAAAGGCTCGATCAGCTGCAAAATGCCGCCGACATCATCGGGCTTGGCCTCGCGCAGCTCTTCGAGGCGCTCATCAATCACCATGGTGCCGATGCCATCGTGCACATAGACTTCCAGCAGCAGCGCGCCGTCGGTCGCAAAGGGCAGGATGTGGCTGCGCTCCACGCCTTCCTTGCAGGCCTTGACGCAATGCTGCAGATAAAAACCGACATCGGTGGGCAAGGTGGCGGGCGGCAACTGGGCAAGCAGCTTTTGCGCCACATCCAGCGGCAGCTCGGTGTCGACCGGGTTGTCTTCTCCTTCGGGCTCCAGCGGGTTCAGGCGGATGCCGGCCACTTCGGTGAGAAACATCAGCTTGTCGGCTTTGAGCTCAATGGCCACGCGCGTGGCCACTTCTTCCATGCTGAGGTTGAAGGCCTCGCCCGTGGGCGAGAAGCCAAACGGCGAGACCAGTACCATCGCGCCCATGTCCAGGGTGCGGTGGATGCCGCCAACATCGACCTTGCGCACCAGGCCCGAATGCATGAAATCGACGCCATCGACAATGCCGACCGGGCGCGCGGTGACGAAGTTGCCCGAGATCACGCGCACCGTGGCGCCGGCCATCGGGGTATTGGGCAGGCCCTGGCTGAAGGCCGCTTCAATCTCGAAGCGCAGCTGGCCCGCGGCCTCCTGGGCGCAGTCGAGCGCCACCGAATCGGTCACCCGGATGCCATGCGAGTAACGCGGCGCATGGCCCTTGGCCGCCAGCTGCTCATTGACCTGGGGCCTAAAACCATGGACCAGCACGATCTTGACACCCAGCGCCTGGATCAAGGCCAGATCCTGGGCAATCGACTGCAGCTTGCCCGCTGCAATCGCCTCACCTGTCACGCCCACTACAAAAGTCTGGTTGCGAAACTTATGGATATAAGGCGCCACCGAGCGGAACCAGGGCACAAAGGTGAAATTGAATACAGCGGACATGGGGGTGGGGTGTGGGGGTATTTCCTAGAAGCACGCCAGATCGGCGGTTTGCGGCTGCCGCTATTGTTATACAAACATCGCGCGCCTGCATGCAGTTGGCTGCAGATTTGACTTCAGCGCCATGGGAAAAATCCATCAGTGCTGCGCTGTCCATTTTGGCTGGCGCGAAGTGGAGGTTTCGCAATCACAAACGGCGCAGGTGTGGGCAAACCGGCGCGCCGGGCCGATGATGGCGGTTTTGCAAAAAATAGCCTGGAGACAAGCATGACCACCACCATCAACCGCCGCCAGCTGCTGGCGCTGGGCGCAGCGCCCCTGGCCGCCGGCCTGCCTTTGCTGCATACGGGGGCTGCGCATGCGGCCGACTATCCCAGCAAGCAGGTGAAATTCATTGTTCCCTTTCCACCCGGCGGCCCGGTTGATACGACGGCACGGGCTTTTGTGCCGCCGCTGGGCCAGCTCTGGGGCCAGGGCACGTTTATCGACAACCGTGCGGGCGGCGGCGGCATCATTGGCGCGGAGACGGCGTCGCGCCAACCGGCCGACGGCTACAGCCTGTTTGTCGGCGCAATCCACCATTCGGTCAACCCCTCGCTGCATCCCAAGCTGAGCTATGACATCCAGAAGGACTTTGTGCCGGTGAGCTTTGCGGCCATGTTCCCGGTGTTCCTGGTGGTCAACCCCAGCGTGCCTGCCAAGAATGTGCAGGAGCTGATCGCGCTGGCCAAAAAGCCGGGCAGCAACCTGGCCTTTGCCTCGTCGGGCAATGGCGGTGGCACACACCTGGCCGGGGAGCTGTTCAACATGCATGCCGGCACCAAGCTCTTGCACATTCCCTACAAGGGCAGCGCCCCGGCGATGACCGATGTGCTGGGCGGCCAGGTGGCCATGATGTTCAGCGACGCGCCCACCGCCATCGGCCATATCAAGAGCGGCAAGGTCCGCGTGCTGGGCGTTGCCAGCCCCAAGCGCTCGGCGCTGATGCCCGAGGTGCCCACCATTGCCGAGCAGGGCTTGCCTGGCTATGAGGCCTATTCCTGGGCGGCGCTGTTTGCGCCGGCGGGCACGCCCAAGGAGATCGTTGCCAAGGTCAATGCCGATTTCAACCAGGTGATGCGCGCCCAGGAAGTGCGCCAGCGCCTCTATGTGGCGGGCGCCGAGGCCGACCCCGGCACGCCCGAGGAGATGGCGCAGCGCCTGCAGTCGGAGATCGACAAATGGGCGCGGGTGGTCAAGGCCGCGCAGATCCGCATCGATTGAGCGGGAGGCTGCGCGGCTTGATGCGCTCGGTGGTGCAGGCATGCACAATGGAGGGATCTTGTACTTGCAGACCCCCTCTATGGACCTGATCTCTGGCAGCGCCGACCCCCATTTCCAACCGGTGGCGCTGGAAAAAGCCTACCGCCTGCTCAACCACGGCCCCACGGTGCTCGTGTCCGCCGCCCATGGCGGCGAGCGCAATGTGATGGCCGCCGCCTGGGCCTGCGCGCTGGACTTCACACCGCCCAAGGTGACCGTGGTGCTGGACAAGGCCGCGCGCACCCGCGCGCTGGTCGAGGCCAGCGGCCGCTTTGCGCTGCAGCTGCCCACCGTGCCCATCGCCGCCTTGACGGTGGAGCTGGGCACGGTCAGCGCGCTGCAGCAGCCGGGCAAGCTCGCCCAATCGGGTGTGCAGCTGTTTGATGCCCCCGGTCAGCAGACGCCCTTGGTCGCTGGCTGCGCCGCCTGGCTGGAATGCCGCCTGCTGCCCGAGCCGCACAACCAGCACAGCTATGACCTGTTCATTGGCGAGGTCACCGGCGCCTGGGCCGATGACCGGGTGTTCCGGGAGGGCCACTGGCATTTCGAGACTGCGCCGCAAGACCTGCGCACTTTGCACTATGTGGCGGGTGGCCATTTCTATGCGATTGGGGAGGCGATTGATGTGCCCGCGCCCAAGGCTTGATCGCGCGCCTGGCTGCATCCGCACCGGCTTTGGCGCTGGGTCGGCCTGATGTTTCCGATCTTCCTGGCCATCCTGGCGGTCGGCCTGGCCCTGCTGGGTTGGCGCACCCTGCGCAAACGCCGCCAGCTGCGCTTTTTGCAGCAATACCGCTTGGATGCCGCCTACCGCAAGGCGCTCTGGCGTGACTACCCGCATCTGAATGACGCGAGCCTGGCGCAGGCCGAAGAGGCGCTGCGCCAGTTTTTTATCATGCACTGGCTCGCTCCCCGCGCGCAGCTGCAGATGCCCTCACGCCTGGCCGATATGCTCTGGCATGCCTTTATTCTGGATACGCGGCGCTACCAGCAGTTTTGCCAGCAGGCCTTTGGCCATATGTTTCACCACCTGCCCGCGCAGGCCGCCAGCGCTGGGCCATCACAGAGCCAGGCAGCAGCGATGCAGCCGAGCTGGAATGCGGCGATGCATACCCGGCGCTATATGGTGGGCGCACTGCTGGGCGGCATACCGCTGCTGTTTGCGCTCGATGCCGCTGCCGCGATTGACGATGGCTGGCTGTACCCGCCGCAGTTGCTGGGCCAATGGGCCAGCGCGTTCGCTGCAGGGCTTGGTGCCGGGGCTGCCGGCAGCAGTACTGATAACAGTACTAGCGCCAGCAGCGACAGCGGCAGCCACCGTGGCGACAGCAGCGCAGGCGATAGCTCCGATATGGTGAGCAGCAGCACCAGTGCGGACAGCGAGGGCGGCGCGTCCAGCTGCAGCGGCAGCAGTTGTGGCGGAAGCAGCTGCGGGGGCGGCAGCAGCGATTGAGCGGCAAAGCCTGCGTGGGCCCAAGGCGTTGTTGCGGCTTCGCAACCTGTGGGGGCTTGCTGCGGGGATAATGCTGCCCCTATGTCGCTCAAGATTACGTTTCCCGAATCCCTGCCAGTTTCCGCCCGCCGTGATGAAATCATGGAGGCCATGGACCGCCACCAGGTCATCATCGTCTGCGGCGAGACCGGATCGGGCAAAACCACCCAGCTGCCCAAGATTGCACTGGCCCTGGGCCGCGGCAAGGTCAATGCCACCCCCAATGACAAGGGCGAGGTGCGCGGCCATTTGATCGGCCACACCCAGCCCCGCCGTATTGCGGCCAGCAGCGTGGCCAAGCGCATTGCCGAAGAGCTGCAGACCCCGCTGGGCGATGTGGTGGGCTACAAGGTCCGTTTCCAGGACCGTTTGTCCAAGGACGCCTCGGTCAAGCTGATGACTGACGGTATCTTGCTGGCCGAGACCCAGACCGATCCGCTGCTCAAGCAATACGACACCTTGATCATCGACGAGGCCCATGAGCGCAGCCTCAATATCGACTTTTTGCTGGGCTATCTGCGCCAGCTCCTGCCCAAGCGCCCGGATCTGAAAGTGGTGGTGACCTCGGCCACCATCGATGCCGACCGCTTTGCCAAGCACTTTGCCGGCCCGCAAGGCCCGGCGCCGGTGATCATGGTCTCGGGCCGCACCTTCCCGGTGGAGATGCGCTACCGGCCCTTTGAAGATGCCAAGGACTACGACCTCAACGATGCGATTGCCGATGGCGTCGATGAGCTGTGGACCGGCGGGGCTGGCGGCGACATTCTGATATTTCTGCCTGGCGAGCGCGAGATTCGCGAGGCGGCCGACCATCTGCGCAAGCACCTGCAGCACTCACCGGTGCTGCGCAATGCCGAGGTGCTGCCGCTCTTCTCGCGCCTGTCGCAGGCCGAGCAGGACCGCATCTTTGAAGGCCATACCGGCCGGCGCATCGTGCTGGCCACCAATGTGGCCGAGACCTCGCTCACCGTGCCCGGCATCCGCTATGTGATCGATGCCGGCACGGCCCGGGTCAAGCGCTATTCCTTCCGCAGCAAGGTCGAGCAGCTGCTGGTCGAGCCCGTCAGCCAGGCGGCGGCCAACCAGCGTGCTGGCCGGTGCGGGCGCGTGGCCAACGGTATCTGCATACGTCTCTATGACGAGGCCGATTTCCAGTCGCGTAGCCCCTTTACCGATCCGGAAATCCTGCGCTCGTCCTTGGCCGGCGTCATCCTGCGCATGAAGGCCTTGCGCCTGGGCGATGTGGTGAATTTTCCGTTTCTCGAAGCACCGTCGGGCCGCGCCATTGCCGACGGCTACCAACTGCTCGCCGAGCTGGGCGCGGTCGATGAACAAGGCGAGCTGCTGCCGATGGGCCAGGCCTTGTCGCGCCTGCCGCTGGACCCGCGCGTGGCGCGCATGATTGTCGAAGCGCGCGAGCGCGGCGCGCTGGCCGAGGTGCTGGTGATTGCCTCGGCGCTGAGCGTGCAGGATGTGCGCGACCGCCCATTGGAAGCGCAGCAGCAGGCCGACCAGCAGCATGCCAAGTTTGACGACGAAAAAAGCGAGTTCAGCGGCTACCTGCGCCTGTGGAAATGGCTGCAGGATGCGCGTGGCGGCAAGGTGGTGGCCAAGAGCCGCAAGGACATGGCGCAGCAAGCAGCCCCGGCCAAGGGCCAGGCGATAGGGCGCAATGCCGCCTTTTTGCCGGTGGCCCAGCGCAGCACCGGTGCGACTGCATCGGTGGAGTCCGCCGCGCCGCTGGCTGCTTTCACACCGCAGGACAGCGTGTTGGTGGATGAGGCCAGCCACAAGCTCAGCAACCGCCAGTGGGAGCAGCTGCTGCGCCAGAACTTCATCAATATCCGCCGCGTGCGCGAGTGGCGTGACATCCATTCGCAGTTGCTGACGGTGGTCAAGGAGCAGCGCTGGCCGATGAATGAGGAGGCCGCTGGCTATGAGGCCGTGCATCTGTCGATGCTCTCGGGCCTCTTGGGCAATATCGGCTTCAAGACCGAGGAGGGCGATGGCTACCTGGGCGCGCGGGGCATCCGCTTCCACCCGCACCCCGGTGCGCACCTGTCCAAAAAACCCGGCCGCTGGATTGTGGCGGCCGAGCTGGTCGAGACCTCGCGCCTCTACGGGCGCGGCATTGCCGCCATCGAGCCCCAGTGGCTCGAGCAGGTGGGCGCGCATCTGCTGCGCAAGCAGTTGCTGGATCCGCACTGGGAGAAAAAGCAGGGCGAAGTGGCTGCCTATGAGCGCGCTACCCTGTATGGCCTCGTGGTCTACAGCCAGCGCCGCATCAGCTACGGCAAGATCGACCCGCAAGGCGCGCGCGATATCTTTATCCGCCAGGCGCTGGTTGAGGGCGACTGGGAGACGCGCCTGCCGTTCTTGCAGGCCAACCAGAAGCTGATTGCCAAGGTCGAGGAGCTGGAGCACAAGAGCCGCCGCCAGGATGTGCTGGTGGACGATGCGCTGATCTATGCGTTCTACGACCAGCAGATTCCGCAGGATATCTGCACCGGCCGGGCGCTCGAGCGCTGGGTCAAGGACGAGAGCGCGCGCAACCCCGATCTGCTGCGCCTCTCGCGTGATGAGCTGATGCGCCATGAGGCCGCCGGCATCACGACGGCGGCCTTTCCCAAGACCATCAAGATGGGCGGGGTCGATTGCACGGCCAGCTACCTGCACCAGCCCGGGGACCCGCGTGACGGCGTGACCGTGACGGTGCCGCTCTTTGTGCTCAACCAGGTGAGCGAGGAACGCGCTGAATGGCTGGTGCCGGGCATGCTCAAGGACAAGATCCAGGCCTTGCTCAAAAGCCTGCCCCAGCGCCCGCGCAGCCGCTTTGTGCCACTGGCTGAAAACGCCCAGCGCCTGGCCGAGCTGCTGGGCAGTGCCGAGCGCTTTGGTGCGGGCAGCCTGGTTGAGGTGCTGCTCAAGCAGGCACGCGACGAGACCTCGCTGGACATCAAGCGGGCGGACTTCAAGCTTGACATGCTCAGCCCCCATCTGTTCATGAACTTCCGCATCAGCGACGAGCATGGCCGCCAGCTGGGCCAGGGCCGCAACCTGGGCGCCCTGAAGGCCCAGTGGGGCGCCAAGGCCCGTGGCGCCTTCCAGGCGCTGGCCGAGCTCAAGATCGCGCCGCAGGCTGATGGTGCTGCAGCCCCAGCGCCGGCGCAAGCGCCTGCCGCCCCTGCCAAGCAAGGTGGCAAGGCGGCGCCTGCAGCCAGCGCTGCGGCGCACAGCAAGGCCCAGGGGCCCGTGCATGCGGCCGACAAGCTCTGGACCGATTGGGGCTTTGGCGCCTTGCCCGAGCTCATGGAGATCAAGAAGGGCAACCAGACGCTGATTGGTTTCCCGGCGCTGATCGACCACGGCAACGGCGTCGGCATCGAGGTGTTTGACGAGCCCGAGGTGGCAGCCAACCGCCATGCGCTGGGCCTGCGGCGCCTCTTTGCGCTGCAGATCCGCGATGCGCTCAAGTACCTGGAAAAGAACATTCCCGATCTGCAGAAGATGGCGGTGGTCTATATGCCGCTGGGCACGCAGGAAGAGCTGCGCGAGCAGATCATCAATGTGGCGATTGACCGCGCCTTTTTGCAAGAGCCGCTGCCGGCGGACGCTGAGCAGTTCAAGCAGCGGGTGCAGGAGGGGCGCGGGCGCCTGACCTTGATCGCCAACGAGGTCGCGCGCATGGCCGCTGGCGTTTTGCAGGAGTACATGGCGGCGGTGCGCAAGATCAAGGACACCAAGAACGCGCCTGAGGCCACGGCCGATGCCCAGCAGCAGCTGCAAAAGCTGGTGCCCAAGAACTTTATCGCGATTGCGCCCTGGGCCCAGCTGGGACACTATGCCCGTTACCTGAAGGCGATCACCGCGCGCCTCGATAAGTACCGGGCCGACCCTGCCCGCGATGCCGCCAAGTTGAAGGAACTGCAGCCATTGGAGCAGCGCTATTGGCGCCTGGTGGCAGAGCGCAAGGGCCAGGTGGATGCGCGTATGCAGGAGTACCGCTGGATGCTCGAAGAGCTGCGGGTGAGCTTTTTTGCCCAGGAGCTGCGCACGCCATACCCGGTCAGCAGCAAGCGGCTGGACAAGGTCTGGCAGCAGTTGCAGCAGTAAGGACTTAGGGATAACCGGCCATGCTGCCTTGCGCAACATGGCCGGTTTTTCTTTGTCAAACCAGGCGTTCCACCACCTCGTCCACCGTCAGCACATCGCCAAAGAACAGCATCCAGTTGTTGAGGCTGTGGACATGCTCATAGGGCGTGACGGCGGCCAGCGCATCGTCGACCATGATGGTGGCGTAGTCCAGCATCATCGCGTCGCGCGCGGTGGATTCGCAGCAGACGTTGGTGACGGTGCCGCCAATCAAGACAGTGCGCACGCCCTGCGCCTTGAGGACGGCGTCGAGATCGGAGGCGCCGGGAGCCAGCGCGCTGTAGCAGCGCTTGACCACCGTGAGGTCGCCCGGCTGTACATCGAGCGTGGGCGGCATCGCAAAGCCGGCGTGGCCGCTGCCCAACTCCAGCAGCCGGCGCGCGCTGCGCTCGGGCGTGAGCATATGGCGGTGGTGGTGTGACCAGAACTGGTCGGCGCCATCGGCGCTGGTCTTGATCCACACCACGGTGCCGCCCTTGGCGCGCAGCGCGGCTGCCAGCTGGTTGACCTTGGCAAAGATCGCGCGCGCTGGCGCGCATTCGCCCTGGTAGCCGGGCTGGGTGTAGTAGTTTTGCAAGTCCACGACGACAAAGGCGGTGGCCGCGGCGTCCAACTGGTCATAGGGGTGGAGCACCCCCTGGCGGGCCAGCACGCGCTCTTCAATCCAGGGCTCAAACTGCATGGGGCTATCTTTTCTGGTGTGGGTTTCTAAGAAATCAGGCGTAGCGGTGCTGCACGCTTTTTTCCAGGCGGGTGACGGCCATGTACATCACGGCCGACAGCAAGGCCAGCACGACGATGGACGCCATCACCACATTGAGCTTGAACACCTGGCTGCCGTTGACGATCAAAAAGCCCAGGCCGGCGCTCGAGGACTGGAACTCGCCGACGATGACGCCGATCAAGGACAGGCCAATGTTCATCTTGATCGCGGCAATCACCGCGGGCACGCTGCCGGGGAAGACCACATACTTCATCACCTGGGCCTTGCTGGCGCCCAAGGTGGTGGCCAGCTTGATCTTGTTGGGGTCGATGGCCTGAAAGCCTTCGTAGACCACCATGATGGTGATGAACAGCGAGATGGCCACCGCCATGCCGTAGACCGAGTATTCCGAGCCCAGCCAGATGTAGAAGATCGGCACAAAGGCAATCTTGGGCATGGCATTGGCGATCACGAGGAAAGGATCGAGCACCTTTTTCAAAAAGCTGCTCCACCACAGCATGGCAGCCATGCCGATGCCCAGCAGCATGCTGACGACAAAGCCGATCACCGTGGCCTTGAAGGTGATCCAGGTGTGGCCCAGCAGGTCGCCGTTGCGGGCCAGATCGACCAGGGTGGGCAGCACGGCAGACGGGTAGCTGGTGAGCATGGGGTTGAGGATGTGGCTGCGCGCGAGCAGTTCCCAAATCAACAGGAATGCCAGCAAGAGCCCTGCGCGGCTCAGTGCCACCAGGCGCTTGCGGCGCTGGATCTGGGCCAGCCACTGGCGGTATTCGGGGCTGCGGGTGTCGGCTTGGGCCGGGGCCGCCGTGTTGGTGGTGTTCATGACGGTGCTCATGCTTAGCCTTCCACGTGGGCGTCGATCTCGTCCCACAGCACATTGAAGTAATCGTTGAATTCCGGGCAGCCTCGGGCCTCAAAAGGCGTGGGCCGTTTGCCGCCCTGCGAGGGGAAGTCCATGTGGTGCACCGATTTGATGCGGCCGGGCCGGCGCGAGAGCACGATGACGCGGTCGGTCATTGCAATGGCCTCGCCGATGTCGTGCGTGACCAGGATCACCGACTTGCCTTCGTCGCGCAGCACATCGACCACCTCATCGGCAATCGACAGGCGGGTTTGCGAGTCGAGCGCCGAGAAGGGCTCGTCGAGCAGCACCACATCCGGGTTGGTGACCAGGGTGCGGGCCAAGGCTACGCGCTGGCGCATGCCGCCCGAGAGCTGGCGCGGGTAGTGGTGCAGGTAGTCGCCCATGCCGCATTTGTGCAGCAGCTGCGTGGCGCGCTTTTCGGCGGCCGCCAGGTCCTTGTTCTGGATCTGGGCGCCCAGCAGGGTGTTTTCCAAAATGGTGCGCCACTCGAACAGGTAGTCCTGCTGCAGCATGTAGCCGATGCGCGGGTTGGGGCCGACGATGGTCTGGCCATCGACCAGCACCGTGCCGCTGGACGGCGGCAAAATGCCCGCCAGGATCGACAGCAAGGTGCTCTTGCCGCAGCCCGACTGGCCAATCAGGCTGATGAATTCGCCTGCCTTGACCGAGAGGTTGATGTTCTGCAGCGCCTGGGTCTCGCCCTGGGGTGTGAAATAGCGCAAGGAGACGTTGTCGACATGGACGCGGTAGGGGTGGGTCATCGCAGCTCCTTATTTTTGCGCCAGGCTCTGCACCAGGCCCATGTCGACAAAGCGGGCGTAGTCGACCTTTTTGCCGGCCTCCAGCACACCGCCTTGCACCAGCATGTCCTGCAGCTGGTCCATGGCTTGCTTCTCGACCATCGGCGTCTTCTTCCACAGCTGCAGCTGCTGGTAGCGCTCAATGGCACTGACCAGCTCGGCCTTGCTCAGGCCCGTGAAATAGCTGCCCACCAGATCGGCCAGCTCGCCCGCCGGCGCAGCAGCGGTGTACTGCTGGGCTTTCGCCACCGCCTGGGTCCAGGCTTGCACGGCGGCCCGGTTTTTCTTCAGGTAGGCATCGGTGGTGGTGAACACGGTGTAGTCGACCATGCCCACTTCCTTGCCCACCGCGCCCAGCGGGAAGGCCTTGCCTTGTTTTTCCAAGCTGCTGGCCTCGGGCTCCAGAAAGGTGGCGTAGTCGTTTTGCCCGGCCAGCCAGGCGCCGGTGCGCGCGGCCGGGCCGATATTGCTGACCAGCGTGAGGTCTTTTTTCGGATCGAGCCCCTTTTTGCGCAAGGCCGCCTCCAGAAAGATATCGGGGTTGGAGCCCGGGCGGAAGGACATGATCTTGCTGCCCTTGAGCTTGCTCCAGTCAAAATTGGCATCGGGTTTGCGGCCCATCAGCAAGAAGCCGTCGGTGGCAGTCAGTCCGGCAAACACTATGGGTTTGACTGGCGACTCGCTGTTGGCGACATAGATCGAGGCCTCGGGGCCAATCAGCACGATATCGGCGCTGCCCGAGAGCAGGGCGGCCATGCCCTTGTCGGTGCCCTGCGAGGTTTTCATGCTCATCTCGATGCCCGCGTCATTGAACATCCCCTTTTGGATGCCCACATACATGGGAACATAGAGCACCGAGCGCACCACCTCCTCGTAACGGATCTTGTGCGCTGTCTGCGCCTGGGCATGGGACAGCGGCAGCAGCGCCGCCAGCAGGGAGGCAATAAGGGCCGCACGGCGGCGAAACATGTTCTTCATACCCACTCCTTGTATACAGAAAATAGCGACAGATGAATAAAAACAGCTTCATGCAAGAACAATGCCGAAATAAATGCTGAAATTTCCGGATCCATGTCTTGTTATGTATTCAGTATCCAATTTATCGTGCATGCCGAGGATCGGTGTTAACCATCAGGACTGGAGCCCGGGATTGGGTGTAGGGCGAGGTGCGGTGAGGGCCGATGGCGGCGGCTTTGGGAGCCGGCCTTGATGCCGCGGCGCATGGCAGCGCGCTGGCCCCCTAGGTTGCGGCGCGCACTGTTTTGGTCCCGGCCGCTGACGGCCGACGAATGGGTGCTGCTGGCGCGCTATTTTGGCCAGCCGCAGCACCCGGGCTGGTCGCGCATGCGCCTCTACCTGCGCCGGCTGGGCGATACGCGCAGGGCGCTGTCGTTCAACGGCGGCTTTGTGTCGATGCCGGCGCACTGTTTTGCAGCGTCAGACCCGCGCCAGTGCCTGCGGCTGGCTGAGCCGCTGATTGCAGGATGGCTGGCCCACGAGGCCTTCCACCACTGGCAGCGGCTGCAGGGCAGGGCGGTAACCCGGCAGGCATTGGGCCTGCAATGGCGCTTTTGGCGCCATGGCATCAACCCCTATGCCTATACGCCCAGTGCATCGCCGGCAGAGTTGCTGGCCCAGTTCCAGCAGGCCCAGGTCGAGCAGCAGGCACAGATGTGGCAAGACGCGGTGATGGCCGATATCGCCTGGCGCCAGGCCGGGCCCGGTGCGGCGCGGGAGCGGCTGGCAGCCGCTGCCCAGCGCTGGCATGCGGTGCTGCACTGGGTGCAACAACAGGGCGCGCCACACCGGGGCTCGCCGGTCCCCTAAGCGACGGGCTGGTGCCTGGGCGGCTGGGCATACTGGACCGAAACTCGCTTTGAAAGTTCGGGACCCGCCATGACCGCTGCTGCAGACCTGCCTGCCTCCACTTCCACCTCTGCCCCGGTATCTGCCCCGATATCCGCCCATTGGCCCGGGCGTGTGCCCCGGCGCCTGACCTTGCCGGCCACCTCGGTCTGGGACAACCTGGCCGTCAATGCCCGGCGCTATCCGGACCATACCGCACTGGTGTTTTTTGACCAGGCCATCAGCTATGGCCAGATGTGCGAACAGACCGAGCGCCTGGCCGCCCACCTGCACCAGCAAGGCGTGCGCAAGGGTGACCGGGTCATCCTGCTGATGCAAAACTGCCCGCAGCTGGTGCTGGCGCATTACGCGATCCTGCGCGCCAATGCGGTGGTGGTGCCGGTCAACCCGATGAACACCGCCGCCGAGCTGGCCCACTACATCAGCGATGCCGATGCGCGCGTAGCGATCACCACCGCCGATCTGGCCCCTGCGCTGTGCCAGGCCAGCAGCAGCCTGCCGCCCGAGCAGCAGCTGGCGCACCTGGTCATCAGCCATCTGTCGGACACCATGCCGGCCGATGCCGCTACGCAGCCGGATTTTCCGCCTGCCTGGCAGCCTTGGTTGCTGGGCGCGCAGCCTTTGCCGGGTGCCGATCTGCTGGGTGCCACCACGGTCAGCCGCTGGCTCGATGCCGTCGAGTGCCGTGCCGAGCCCCCCGCCGCCGAGGTAGCGGCCAGCGATATGGCGATCCTGCCCTACACCAGCGGCACCACCGGCCTGCCCAAGGGCTGCATCCATGCGCACAGCCATGTGCAGCATGCGGCGATGGCGGGCGTGCTTTGGGGCCGGCAAAGCACAGAGAGCGTGAACCTGGTGGTGGCGCCGATGTTCCATATCACCGGCATGGTGTCGATCATGCATGTGCTGATCTGCGCCGGGGCCACCTTGGTGATCATGCCGCGCTGGGACCGGCAGCTGGCGGCCGCGCTGATGGCGCGCTACCGGGTGACGCACTGGGCCAATATCCCGACGATGGTGGTCGATCTGCTGGCCAGCCCGAACCTGGCGCAGATGGACACCCGCAGCCTCGTCTACATGGGTGGCGGGGGCGCGGCGATGCCGCAGTCGGTAGCGCAAAGGGTCAAGGAGGTCTGGGGCCTGGACTATATCGAGGGCTATGGCATGACCGAGACCTGCGGCGCCTCGCATGCCAATCCCTACGAGCACCCCAAGCAGCAGTGCCTGGGGCTGCCGCATATCGGCATGCAGTCGCTGGTGATCGACCCCGAAACCTTGCAGCCCCTGGCCGACGGTGAGGTGGGGGAGATTGTGGTGCAGGGTCCGCAGGTGCTGCAGGGCTACTGGAAGCAGCCCGCCGCCACGGCCGCCAGTTTTGTCGAGGTGGGCGGGCAGCGCTTTTTCCGCACCGGTGACCTGGGTTACCGCGATGCCGATGGCTACTTCTTTCTGACCGATCGCTTGAAACGCATGATCAATGCCAGCGGCTACAAGGTCTGGCCCGCCGAGGTCGAGAGCCTGATGTACCGCCACCCTGCCATCCTGGAGGCCTGTGTGATCGCGGCCAAGGATGACTACCGGGGCGAGACCGTCAAGGCGGTGGTGGTGTTGCGCCAAGGCCAGCAGGGCCTTGTCAGCGCGCAGGACATTCTCGACTGGTGCCGCGAACACATGGCGGTGTACAAGGCGCCGCGCCTGGTGCAGCTGGTAGACCAGTTGCCCAAGAGTGGCAGCGGCAAGGTGATGTGGCGCTTGCTGCAGGAAAAGGAGTAAAGGTGCCGTGGGATGCCTGCAGGCGCATAGGCAGGGAGGGATGCACTACCACCAGCGCATGAGGCGCAGCATCTTGAACCAAAACCCGTCGCCATACTGTACCGCTAGCCAGCCACAAACCACCGGGCAGACAACGCAGAGGATGGCCCAAGTCGTCCAGCTTGGGTAGGTTTTAAAGCCGATGACGCCCGCGACAAACAGGCCCAGCAAGATTCCAAAAAAGAGGCGAATATTGCGCTCGGCGCTGTCGCGGGGTGGGTCTTCATGCATGGCGTTCTGAGGCTCGTGGTGAGCCAGCCAGTGTAGGTGGGCGCAGCGGTCTCTGCCCAGCCTGATGTAGGGTGCAGGCTACACGCTTCCAGACTTTTCAATCACCAGGATCCTGGCCTCACCCTTCGGGTGGGCCACATGCTCGCAGCCCACGCCGGCGTGGAAGATATCCCCGGCCTGCAGCAGGGCTTGCTTTTCTTCGCCCGCCTCGCGCCAGTGCATCACCACCAGGCCCTGCATCACCGCAAAAACTTCCTCGCCGTCGTTGACATGCCAGATATAGGGCTGGTCCGTCCAGTGCAAACGGACGCTGGTGCCGTTCATCTGGGCAATGTCCTGGGCGCCCCAGGGGCGCTCGGCGGTGAATTCCTGGCTGCGGATGATGCGTTGCATAGTGTCTCAGTGCAAAGGCACGTTAAGCGGTCGCGTTCAACTCCTGGCTGATGGCCTCGATCTGCTCGGACAGCTCCAGCCAGCGCTCTTCGAGCTGCTCAATCTCGCCATTGACGGCGCTCAGCTGCTTGCCGGCTTCGACGATATCGGCACCCGACAGACCCGGGGTCGCGAGCTTGGTCTCCAGCGCATCGCGCTGCGCGTTGAGCTGGGGCAGCTTCTTGTCGATCTGTTCCAGCTCTTTCTTGAAGGGCTTGGTCTTGTCGGCCAGCTGCTGGCGGGCCAGCGCTGCCAGGCGGCGGGCTTCCTTGGGGTCGCCCACGGGCTCGGCCTTGGCGGGCGCAGGCGCAGGGGCTGGCGCGGGTGCCGCAACCGGTGCCGCGACGGGCGCGGCCACAGGGGCAGGCGCTGCATCCTTGCTGCGCGATTGCATATCGGCCTGGCGCGCTTCTTCGCGCAGGCGCTTGGATTCGTCCAGCAGGTAGCGCTGGTAGTCGTCCAGATCGCCATCGAAGGGGCCGACCTGGCCACGGCCGACCATCCAGAAGTCTTCGCAGACGGCGCGCAGCAGATGGCGGTCATGGCTGACCAGCATGACGGTGCCGTCAAAGTCGTTCAGTGCCATCGCCAGCGCTTCGCGGGTTGCCAGGTCCAGGTGGTTGGTGGGCTCATCGAGCAGCAGCAGGTTGGGGCGCTGCCAGACGATCATTGCCAGCACCAGGCGGGCCTTTTCGCCACCGCTCATGCTGCCCACGGCCTGCTTGACCATATCGCCGCTGAAGTTGAAGGTGCCCAGGAAGTTGCGCAGGTCCTGCTCGCGCGCGCTGTTGCCTTCACTGCCGATCTCCTTGGCCAGGCGGATCATGTGCTCGAGCGGGTTTTCGCTCGGGCGCAAAACATCCAGCTCCTGCTGGGCAAAGTAGCCGATATTGAGGCCCTTGCCCTCGGTCACGGTGCCGGCCAGGGCCTTCATCTCGCGGGCAATGGTCTTGACCAGGGTCGATTTACCCTGGCCGTTGGCGCCCAGAATACCAATGCGCTGGCCTGCCAGCACCGAGCGGTTGACGCCTTGCAAGATCGTGGTCTGCTTGCCGTCTTCGTCCTCATAGCCAAAGGCCGCGTCGGTGATCGCCAGCATCGGGTTGGGCAGGTTGGCCGGTTCCTTGAATTCGAAGGTGAACTCGGCCTCGGCCAGCACGGGCGCGATCTTCTCCATGCGGTCGAGCTGCTTGACCCGGCTTTGCGCCTGTTTGGCTTTGCTGGCCTTGGCCTTGAAGCGGTCAATGAACTTCTGCAGATGCGCCATCTTCTCTTGCTGCTTGGCAAAGCTGGCTTGCTGCAGCTCCAGCTGCTGGGCACGCAGCTCTTCGAAGCGGCTGTAGTTGCCGCCGTAGCGGGTCAGCTGCCCACCCTGGATCTGCAGGGTCACATTGGTGATCGCGTCGAGAAATTCGCGGTCATGGCTGATGGTGATCAGGGTGCCGGGGTAACGTTTGAGCCAGGCTTCGAGCCAGACCAGCGCGTCCAGATCCAAGTGGTTGGTCGGTTCGTCGAGCAGCAGCAGATCGCTGGGGCACATCAGCGCGCGGGCCAGCTGCAGGCGCATGCGCCAACCGCCCGAGAAGCTGTTGACCGGGTGTTCCAGCTCCTGCACCTTGAAGCCCAGGCCCAGGATCAGCGCCTGCGCGCGGGGAACGGCATCGTGGGCGCCGGCGTCGGCCAGGTCCGCATAGGCCTGGGCCAGGGCCATGCCGTCGCCGGATGCCTCGGCCGCCTCCAGCTGCGCCTGTACTTCGACCAGGCGGGTGTCGCCCTCGAGCACAAACTGGGTGGCCGATTCGTCGGTTTCGGGCATGTGCTGGGCCACCTGGCCCATGCGCCACTGGGCGGGGATGTGGAAATCGCCACCGTCTTCCGTCAACGAGCCGTTGAGCAGCGCAAACAGCGTGGACTTGCCAGCGCCATTGCGGCCGACCAGGCCCACCGATTCGCCCGGGTTGATGGTGGTGGTGACGCCGTCAAGCAGCACTTTGGTGCCGCGGCGCAGGGTGATATTTTTCAGCGTAATCATGAATGGCCTCGATTATCGCCGCCCTGGGCTTGGCCCAGGGCCATGCAGGGCATAGCGGGCAGTGGTTGGCCGCACGGCTTGCGCCATTGGCGTTCGCCCAGGCGCCTGCTGCAAGCCCAGGTAGGCCAATGCCGCATGCCCTTGTAGGAGGCGGCAGGTGTTGGGCGCTGACACCGGCCTGGGCCTACCCAAGCCCCGGCCACAGGGCCATACTGCAGTGTGCAAACGCCATATTTCAGTGATGGCAATCACAAGGACAGTGCTATGACAACAGCCTCTGAAATGCATGGACGGACTGCCGGTGACCGCCAGCCAGCACACAGCCTGGGCGCGGCTGCAGCGGCGCGGTCCCACTGGCAGCTGGCCGACATTCCCTATGCGCAGATCGACCATGGCGCGGTGGCGAACGACGAAGACATGTTCTACTTGCTGATGAGCGCCTCCTTTGTCGAGACCGGCTCGGACACCTATGCCGCCAACCTGGGCGCGCACTATGCCCGCTACCCGGACATCCAGCATTGGCTGCAAGAGCGCTGGGAGCATGAGGAGCTGCAGCACGGCGAATCGCTGCGGCGCTATGTGGAGGCGGTCTGGCCCAGTTTTGACTGGCAAAAGGCCTATGACAGCTTTTTTGCCGAGTATTCGCTGCTGTGCACGCAAGAGGCGCTATTGGAAGACCCGCGCCTGGAGATGGTGGCGCGCTGCGTGGTGGAGACGGGCACCACGGCCTACTACCACACTTTGCGCGCGCTCAGCCAGGAGCCGGTGCTGACCGGGCTGCTGGGCCATATCCGCAATGACGAGGTCGGCCACTTCAAGCATTTCTTGAGCTACTTCAAAAGCCTGCAGGCCCAGGAGCCCGTTGGCCGGCTGCGCATTGCGAAGGCGCTGTACAGCCGCTTGAAAGAACTGCGCGAGAGTGATTCCGATGTGGCGCTGCGCCATGTGTTTGCCCACAAGGGCGCGCTGTTTGCCGACCGGCAGCGCAGCTTTGACGATGTCGCCCAGCGCATCTACCACCTGATCAGCAGCGGCCTGCCGGCCCAGCTGGCGGTGCAGATGCTGCTCAAGCCGATGCTGCTGCCGCCCAGGCTTGAATCCTGCCTGCACCGGCCCATCAGTCGGCTGGCCTGCAAAATGCTGGCCTACTGAATCAACGCTGAACCAGACTCAAAGCTGCGTGGGTTGTTCCTGCGCCCAGTGCATCAGCGCTTCGCGGGTCAGCAGCAGCACCTGGTCGTCGCCGGCGCTGGTGTCCATCCAGAACACCGGCAGCCCAGGGAAGGCGGCTTCAAAGTAGGCGCGCTCGTTGCCAATCTCCAGCACCAGCACACCGTCTTCGCTCAGGCGCAGGGGCAGCTCCAGAATCAGGCGACGCACAAAGTCCATGCCGTCCTGGCCACCGGCCAGTGCCAGCACCGGCTCGGCCTGGTATTCCAGCGGCAGGCTGGCCATGCTCTGGGCGTTGACATAGGGAGGATTGCAGAGGATCAGGTCCCAGGGGCCGCGGGCGTTCGCCATACCGTCTGATTGAACCAGCTGCACGCGCTCTTGCAGGCCATGCTGGTCCACATTGATGCGGGCCACGGCCAGCGCATCGGCCGACAGATCGGCGCCGGTGACCTGCACATCGGGGTAGGCCATGGCGGCCAGGCAGGCGAGGCTGCCGTTGCCGGTACACAGGTCCAGCACCTGGCGGGTCTTGTCGCTCAGCCAGTCGTCAATGCTGCCATCGGCCAGCAGCTCGGCAATCAGGCTGCGCGGCACGATGGAGCGCTCGTCGATGTAGAAGGGCACGCCTTGCAGCCAGGCCTGCTGGGTCAGGTAGGCGGCGGGCTTGCGACTGCGGATGCGCTCGGCCACAAGCGCTTCGAGCTTTTGGCGCTGTTCATCGCCGACGGTTTGGTTCGCCACCGATTCAGCGCCATCCGGGCTGGTGTCGCTGTCCACCGGCAGGCCCAGTGACCACAGCACCAGCCAGCTCGCTTCGTCCTGCGCATTGGTCGTTCCATGGCCAAAATGCACACCGGCAGCGCTGAGCGCTGCTGCGCTGTCATCAATCAGGGTGCGGATGGTGGTCATGGCTCAACTCAGGCAAAAATCAAAGACCGCCATTGTAGGCTTGATGACAGCCGCACGGCGCCAGGCAAGGCTGGCGCCAGGCCTATCTGGCTACTGGCTTAGCGCGCCAGGTTTTCCAGAATGCGGCGGTAGATGTTTTTCAGCGGCTCGATATCGGCCACGGCCACGCACTCGTCGATCTTGTGGATGGTGGCGTTCGATGGCCCGATCTCGATGACTTCCGGGCAGATATCGGCGACAAAACGGCCGTCGCTGGTGCCGCCGGTGGTCGACAAGGTGGTCTCGAGCCCCACTTCGTCGCGGATCGCCTGCTGCACGGCGGTGACCAGCACGCCGGGTGTGGTCAGGAAGGGTTTGCCGCCCAGGGTCCACTTCAGGTCGTACTCGAGCGCATGGCGCTCCAGGGTGGACTTGACGCGGGCCTTGAGGTTTTCGGCCGTCGATTCGGTGCTGAAGCGGAAGTTGAAGTCCACCACCATCTGGCCCGGGATCACATTGCCCGCGCCCGTGCCCGCATGGATATTGCTCATCTGGAAGCTGGTGGGCGGGAAGAAGGCATTGCCTTCGTCCCACACGGTGCTGGCCAGCTCGCCCAGCGCGCCCAGGCCCTGGTGGATGGGGTTGCGGGCCAGCTGCGGGTAGGCGATATGGCCTTGCACGCCATGGATGGTAAGCTTGCCCGTCAGGCTGCCGCGCCGGCCGTTCTTGACCATGTCGCCGAGCTTTTGCACGGCGGTGGGTTCGCCCACCAGGCAGTAGTCCAGCACCTGGCCGCGCTGGCGCAGCTGCTCGACGACGACGGCGGTGCCGTCCACGCTCGGGCCCTCTTCGTCACTGGTCAGCAAAAGCGCGATATCCAGCGGCGCTGCAGCGTTCTGGGCGACAAACTCCTCGGCGGCCACGACAAAGGCGGCGATCGAGGTCTTCATGTCGCTGGCACCACGGCCATACAGCTTGCCATCGCGGTGCGAGGGGGTGAAGGGGTGTGAGTTCCACTGCTCCAGCGGACCGGTGGGCACCACATCGGTGTGGCCGACAAAGACCACGGTCTTGGCACCGGCCACGCCGCTGCGGCGCAGCGCCCAGAGGTTGCTCACCCGAAAGCTGCCGGGGCCGCTGTCCATGCGCTCGCAGGCAAAACCCAGCGGCTGGAGCAGGTCGGAAACCATGTCCAGACAGCCTTCGTCATGGGGCGTCACGGAAGGACGGGCGATCAGTTGCTCGGTCAGTTGCAGGGTGCGGGACATGGCGTCAAAGAAAGTGGGCGGGGAGGTCAACAACAATGCGGCCCGCAGGCCGCATTCAGGGCATATGGCCACGGCGTCGTGGCGCGCTGCCCTAGGGACCTCTGCAAAACTCCCTGCCGTGGTCTGAACGCGGGCTCGGGCGATCCGCTGCGTTGTCTTCCTTGTCAATAGCTACGGCTATTGACTGCAAAAGACGCCTTGCGGCTCATCCCGATCCACGTCCATCCCGCTTGGCGAGGGTTTTGCAGAGCATCCCTAGGGGCAACGGCCGCTATCTTACTCTTGGTTCACGTCGAGCACGATTTCGGTGAACGAGGCCGCGTCGTCCAGCTCGGGCTTGGCCGCGACCTGGGCCTTGGCGGCATTGGCTGCCATCTGGAAGTCGTTTTGCAGCCGCCACATCAGGTTGGTTGGCGAGTCGGAGTTGGCCAGGCCTTCTTCGCGGCTGATCTTGCCGCTGTGGATGAGTGCGGCCAGCGCCCCTTCAAAGGTGACCGAGCCTTCGGCCATCGATTTTTCCATCGCCTCGCGCACCGCAGAGAAGTTGCCTTGCTCGATCATCTCGCCCACCAGCTTGGTGTTGAGCATCACCTCGATGGCAGCGGTGCGTTTGCCCGAGACCGTCTTGACCAGGCGCTGCGAGACCACGGCGCGCAGCGCTGATGACAGGTCGCCCAGCATCGTGGGGCGCACCTCGACCGGGTAGAAGCTCAGGATCCGGTTGAGCGCGTGGTAGCTGTTGTTGCCGTGCAAGGTGGCCAGGCACAGGTGGCCGGATTGCGCGTAGGCAATGGCCGCCGACATGGTCTCGCGGTCGCGGATTTCGCCAATCATGATCACATCGGGCGCCTGGCGCAGCGCGTTCTTCAGCGCGGTCTGCAGCGAGGCGGTGTCGCTGCCGACCTCGCGCTGGTTGATGATGGAGCGGCGGTTGGAGAACTGGTACTCGATCGGGTCTTCCACCGTCAGGATATGGCCGCTTTGCTGGCCGTTGCGGTGGTCGATCATTGCGGCGAGCGAGGTGCTCTTGCCCGAGCCGGTGGCGCCGACAAACAGCACCAGGCCGCGCCGGGCCATGATGAGGTCCTGGAAGATCTCGGGCAGCTCCAGCTGCTCCAGGCTGGGGATGTCCTGAGGCACATAGCGGATGACCACGGCGCAGCTGCCGCGCTGGTGCATGGCGCTGACGCGGAAACGGCCCACGCCTTCGAGCGGCACGCCGATGTTGAGCTCACCGGTCTCGTCCAGCTCTTCGATGCGCTCGGGCGGCACGATCTCGGCGAGCAGGGTGCGCGGCGCATCCGGCGTCAAGGTCTGGTTGTTGAGGGGGATGCATTCGCCCTGGATCTTGACCAGCGCGGGCGCATTGGCTGACAGATAGACATCCGAGGCTTTGTTGTCCGCCATCAGGCGCAAGATTCGCTCCATGGTTCCCATGTCAGTTCCCTCTGTTAATTTGTGCAGAGATTGTAGGCTTAGCTACGCAGTCAATAAACGATGTTGCGTCCTCGCAGCAGCCCAACGTGGCGCAAGCGGCCAGAAAAAAGCCCTGCAGCGCAAGGCTTGCAGGGCTTGTGGATGGCTTGGGATTCTCTGCACAACTCCCTGCCGTGGTTTGAATGCAGGCTCGGGCGATCTGCTGCGTTGTCTTTCTTGTCAATAGCCTGCTATTGACTGCAAAAGACGCCTTGCATCTCATCCCGATCTGCGTCCATCCCGCTGGGCGAGGGTTATACAGAGAGTCCCTGGGCGGCAGATCAGTCGCGCAGCAGGTCGTTGATGCTGGTCTTGGCGCGGGTCTCGGGCGTCACTTGCTTGACGATCACCGCGCAGTACAGGCTGTGGCTGCCGTCCTTGGCAGGCATGGAGCCGCTGACCACCACCGAGCCCGAAGGCACGCGGCCGTAAGTGACTTCGCCGGTCATGCGGTTGTAGATCTTCGTGGACTGGCTGATGTAGACGCCCATCGAGATGACCGAGTTTTCTTCGACGATCACGCCTTCGACGATTTCGGAGCGGGCGCCGATAAAGCAGTTGTCTTCAATGATCGTGGGGTTGGCTTGCAGCGGTTCGAGCACGCCGCCCAGGCCTACGCCGCCCGAGAGGTGGACGTTCTTGCCCACTTGTGCGCAGGAGCCCACGGTCGCCCAGGTGTCGACCATGGTGCCTTCGCCCACATAGGCGCCGATGTTCACGTAGGAAGGCATCAGGATGGCGCCCTTGGCCACAAAGCTGCCGCGGCGGGCCACAGCGGGCGGCACCACGCGCACGCCGGTGGCAGCGATATCGGCCTCGGACATGCCGGCGTACTTGGTGGGCACCTTGTCGTAGAAGTTCAGGTCGCCGGCTTGCACCAGCGCGTTGTCCTTCAAGCGGAACGACAGCAGCACGGCCTTCTTGATCCACTGGTGCACGGTCCACTGGCCCACGCCTTCACGGGTGGCCACGCGCAGCTCGCCCTGGTCCAGGGCGTTGATCACATGGTCGACCGCATCGACGATTTCTTTGGGAGCCGAGGCAGGCGAGAGCGTCGTGCGGGCTTCCCAGGCGGATTCGATGATGGTTTGCAGTTGTTGCGTCATGGTTTAGGCTTTTTTCCAGGATTGAATGAATTGGGCAATGCGCTGTGCGGCTTCCAGGCATTCGGCGGTCTGGGCCACCAGGGCCATGCGGATGCGGCCGGCGCCTGGGTTGCTGCCGTTGAAGTCACGGGCCAGATAGCTGCCTGGCAGAACCGTGACATTGTATTGGGCATAGAGTTCGCGCGCGAACTCGGTGTCGGACAAGCCCATCTCTGGGGGCACGCCGGCCCAGAGGTAGAAGCTGGCGTCTGGCAGCTGCACATCCATCACGGCCGACAGCACGGGCGTGACTTCGGCAAACTTGCGGCGGTATTGCTCGCGGTTGTCTTCGACATGGCGCTCATCGCCCCAGGCCGCAATGCTGGCCGCCTGCACCGGCGGACTCATCGCGCCGCCCTGGTAGGTGCGGTAGAGCGTGAAGGCCTTGATCAGCTCGGCGTCGCCCGCGACAAAACCGCTGCGCAGGCCCGGCACATTGCTGCGCTTGGACAGGCTGGTGAACGAGACCAGGCGGCGAAAATCGCTGCGGCCCAGTTGCGCCGCTGCCTGCATGCCGCCCAGCGGCGGCTCGTCGCGGAAGTAGATTTCGCTGTAGCACTCGTCAGACGCAATGACAAAGCCATAGCGGTCGGACAGCTCAAACAGCTTCTTCCACTCGTCAAGCGGCATCACGGCGCCGGTGGGGTTGCCCGGCGAGCAGACAAAGATCAGCTGGGTGCGCTGCCAGATGTCCTCGGGCACGCTGGCCCAGTCGACGGCAAAGTTCTTGCTGGCGATGCTGGGCACGTAGTAGGGCGTGGCGCCTGCAAGCAGGGCCGCGCCTTCGTAAATTTGGTAGAACGGGTTGGGGCAGAGCACGACCGGGCCTGGCTTGCTGCTGTCAACCACCGTCTGCGTGAACGCAAACAGTGCTTCGCGGCTGCCATTGACCGGCAAGGTGTGCTTTTGCCCATCCACCTGCAGGCCGTAGCGCGTGGACAGCCAGGCGGCAAAAGCCTCGCGCAGGGCGGGTGTGCCGGCGGTGGCGGGGTAGACCGAGAGGCCGGCCAGGTTGTCCGAGAGCGCTTGCTCGATAAAGGCGGGCGTGGGGTGGCGGGGCTCACCGATACCCAGGCTGATGGGCGACTTGTCTGCGGGTGGCGTGACACCGGCAAACAACTGGCGCAGGCGCTCAAACGGGTAGGGCTGCAGTTTCTGGAGCAAGGGGTTCATAAGCCAGCCATTATGGTGCAGCAGCACCGGTTTTTTGCGCCGTTCTGTCATGCCCGGTAGGGGTTTGGCGGCCTTTTGGCGGTCTTTTAGCGGCCCCCAGGCGCTGTGCAGCCATTAAGACGACGGCTTGCCGCCTTGTTGCTGCTTGGCTTTGGCCAAAATGGCGGCCAGGATTGCCTTTTTGTCGGCAGCGGCCGGCGCCGCCAATGTGGCCTTGCTGGCCGCGTTATTTTGCGCTGCCGCTGCACTGACGGCGGCAGCCTGGGCCGCTTGGGCGCTGAGCCCTGCGGGGGCTGCGCGAGGCGCACTGGTTGCGCTTGCTGCCGGGGCGGATGCCTGCGGGCGGTGGGCGCCGTCCAGGCGCTGCTGGTGCCTGTGGTAGCGCAGCCGCGCCTCATCGGCTTGCGCCGGGCTCCAGGCGGCCCAGCCGGTGGCGTTGTCCAGTTCGATGCAATCGACCGGGCAGACCGGCAGGCACAGCTCGCAGCCGGTGCAGGCTTCGGTAATGACGGTGTGCATGCGCTTGTTCGCGCCCAGGATGGCATCGGTCGGGCAGGCCTTGATGCACAAGGTGCAGCCGATGCACCAGTTCTCATCGATACGGGCAACAACGCGCACGGCTTCGAGGCCGTTGTCCGGGTTCAGCGGCAGCGCTGGCTGGCCGGTGATGGCCGCCAGCCGTGCTACGCCTTCCTGGCCGCCGGGCGGGCATTGGTTGATCTGCGCCTCGCCCTGGGCAATGGCCTGGGCATAGTGGCGGCAGTCGGGGTAGCCGCAGCGCGTGCACTGGGTCTGCGGCAAGGCCGCATCAATGGCGCCAATGAAAACAGCCAGCGCTGAGGCTGGCTGGTCGCTGGTTTTGGGGGTATCGATCACACCGTGTGCAAAGTATTCTGCTTGGAAGTGGCCGATTTTACGCTGCCTGCAGGGCGGTCCTCGATGCGGTTGTTGGCGAGGATGAAATCCTTGAGCATCGGGTAGACCATGGTGCGCCAGCGCTTGCCGCTGAAGATGCCGTAGTGGCCCGCGCCCTTGACTTCGAAGTGCCGGGTGTCGACCGCCTTGAGGCCGGTGCACAGGTCATGCGCGGCCTGGGTCTGGCCCGAGCCCGAGATGTCATCGAGCTCGCCTTCGACCGTCAGCAGCGCGCTGTGGCGGATGTCCTGCGGCTTGACCAGCTCCAGGTTGCCTTCGGGCGAGCGCACCTCCCAGGTGCCCTTGACCAGTGCAAAGTCCTGGAACACGGTCTTGATGGTTTCCAGGTAGTAGGCGGCATCCATGTCGAGCACGGCGTTGTACTCGTCGTAGAACTTGCGGTGGTGCTCGGCGCTGTCTTCGTTGCCCTTGAGCAGGTCCTTGAAGTAGTCGTAGTGGCTCATCGCATGGCGGTCAGGGTTCATGCTGACAAAGCCCATGTGCTGCAAAAAGCCGGGGTAGACCAGGCGGCCGGCACCGGGGAAGTTGCCGGGCACCGAATGGATCACATTCGACTCGAACCACTGCAGATCGTGCGTGGTGGCCAGGTTGTTCACCGTGGTGGGTGACTTGCGCGCATCGATGGGGCCACCCATCATGGTCATCGACAGCGGGGTCTTCTCGCCGCGGCTGGCCATCAGCGAGACCGCCGCGAGCACCGGAACGGTGGGCTGGCAGACGCTCACCACATGGCAGTTGCCATAGATGCCCTGGATGTGGCGGATGAACTCCTGCACATAGTTGACGTAGTCATCGAGGTGGAACACACCTTCGGTCTGCGGCACCAGGCGCGCATTGGTCCAGTCGGTGATGTAGACCTTGTGGTCGGCCAGCATGGTGCGCACGGTCTCGCGCAGCAAGGTTGCGTAGTGGCCCGACAGCGGCGCCACCACCAGCACCACGGGCTGCTGCTTCATCGCCGCCAGGCTGGTCTGGTCGTCGGAGAAGCGCTTGAAGCGGCGCAGCTCGCAAAAGGGCTTGGTCAGCTCGACACGCTCGTGGATCGCGATCTCGTGGCCATTGGCCTCGATGGTGTTGATGCCAAAGGCGGGCTTTTCATAGTCCTTGCCCAGCCGGTAGAACAGGTCAAAGCCCGCCGAGGCGCGCTGGGCAGTGTTCGTCTGGCTGATCGGCCACAGCGGATTGCTCAGCATCTTCGAGGTGGCGTGGGCGTATTCTGCAAAGGGCTCCATCAGGGCCCGCTGGGTTTCATACAGTTGGTACAGCATCAAAACTCCGTGATTGTTGCAATGCAATATAGCAGCAGCGCGTGTCAGAAAGTGGGGCCAGGCGTGCTCGTAAACACGGGGAGGGGGCGTAACGCGAGGTTAGCGCGCCGCTCCGCGCTGTGCTACACCCGCCTGCAGCCCGCATGCCCGCTGCAATCGAGCCTGGCGGGCGGTGCGTGTTACAAGCATTGATTTTAACTAATGGTTGATAGACTTGCTCGAATATTTTGGGTTGGGGCTATCCCTTAGAACCTGTTCAAAGTCTCCTCGCGCCGCGACAGTGTCTTTGCGAGATGGGATGCGAGGCGCAACACCGCAGCAATAGCCCAGCTATTGCGAGGATTTGCAACGACGCAGACCGCTCGCAAAGCCACTGTCCCTACGGGTTGGAGTGAAATCGGGCGATTTCTGCGCGCTGGCCCTTGCTTGCACCCCGGTGCAAGCTACGTTCCATCCCTTCGAACTCATCCCGATTGCACTCCAACGCGGCTGCGTAGAGACTTTGAACAGGTTCTTAGTCTTCGCTGGTGCTGTTGGCCGGCTGGCGCTGCAGCCATTCCTCAAAGGCCTCGCGGGCCGAGTTGCGCAGCGTTTTGCGAAAACGCTGCTTGTCCTCCAGGTAGAGGCAGTGGCGCATCACCGTGAAGGGGTTGAAGCTGCTCGACGGGTAGCGGTGCTGGAAATCGGCCTTGTAGTGGCGCACGGTGGTGACATGCTTTTGCACCACGGCAAACAGCCAGCCTGCGTGGCGCACGGCAAAGTCGTGCAGCAGCTCGTCGAGGAAGAACTCGACCTTTTGCGGATCGAACTCATAGCCGGGAAAGTGCTTGTGGCCAAAGGCGACGAAGCTGAAGGCATCGAGCGGCTCGTTGCTGTCGCCCAGGCCATCGCCAAAGGGGCCGTCGATCTCGTCTTCGGCGCGCGAGAGCGCCAGCGCCTGGCTGGTCTCATTGCGGATCTGCAAGAACTCGCGGTCGGCCAATTCAAACAGCGCAGACAGGATGTTGATGCGGCGCTTAAGGTTGGTCGGGATGGATTTCTTGTACTTGATCTTGTGGTCCAGCTCGCTCCAGGAGTCCTGGATGATGGTGCGGATCTGCAGCTCGAAAGCCTGGTCGGCATAGGCCTGGTGCTCGGTCAGCTGCGCCTGCTGCTGGTTGAGCCGCAGGTCCATGTGAATGCCCTTGTAGCCGAACTCGGACTCCGAGTCCTCCATCGGCGAGGTCTTGTCGGTGATCTCGATCACATCGAAATACTCACGTACCCGAGACATGATGGCCGGTGGCTCGTCCTCATACAGACACACCACGCGCACGCCGATCAGGTCGGTGATGTAGTCCTGGATCGCATAGTCCTCGGACTGGTCCTCGACAAAGTTGCGGTACTTGCGCTTGAACTTGCGCACGCATTCGTCGGCAGTCTTCACCCGGCACTCGAACTTGGCGATGTTGACGCCCTCCAGGTTGCTCAGGATGGCGTGGATCAGCGCATTGAACGAGGCCGCTGCTGCCTTGAGGGTGGGCAACTGGGCGGCGTAGAAATCCAGGAACTCCTGTTTGCGGGATTCAAAATCGCGAGCGGGCATGGGGCAGGGCAGCAAAGAAGGGGCAGGCGCGGCGCGCCCGCCAAAAGAAGAGATTACTTGGCGCTATTGTCCACCTCAGCGGAGTCGCTGATGTGGGCCTGGGGCGCAAAAAGATCCCAGACCGCGATGAACAGCGCGGCAATCAGGGGCCCGATGACAAAGCCGGTAAGCCCGAACAGCGACAGCCCGCCCAGCGTGGAGATGAGGATCAGGTAGTCGGGCATCTTGGTGTCCTTGCCCACCAGGAGCGGGCGCAGCACGTTGTCGACCATGCCCATGATGCCGGCGCCATAGGCGGCCAACACCACGCCTTCAGTGGTGGAGCCGGTGGCAATGTAATAAATGGCAACTGGCGCCCAGACGATGGCCGCGCCCACGGCGGGCAGCAGCGACAAAAAGGCCATCACCACGCCCCACAGCAGCGAAGCCTCAATGCCCAGAATCCAGAAGATGATGCCGCCCAGCGCGCCCTGGGTTGCAGCCACGGCCAGGTTGCCCTTGACGGTGGCGCGCACCACGGTGATGAACTTGGCGCCGAGCTTTTTCTTGTGGGCATCGTCGAGCGGGGTGGCCGCCAGGATCTTGCGGATCAGGGTCTTGCCGTCGCGCAGGAAGAAGAACAGCAGGTAGAGCATGATGCAGAAGCTCACCAGAAAGCCCATGGTGTTCTGGCCAATGGCCAGCACCTTGGTGGCCACATACTGGCTGGCCTGCACCGAGATGCCGGAGATCTTCTCCTGGATCACCTTGGGGTCGTTGAGGTTGAAGCGGGTCAGCAGGTCCAGCACCCACTGGGGCATGGCGTTGTAGATCTGCTGGAAGTACTGGCCGAAATTCATCTCGCCCGAGTGCACGCTCTCATAGATGGTGGCCGCTTCCTTGGCCAGCGAGATCGACAGCAGGATCAGCGGCAGGATCACCAGCACCAGGCAGAGCACCAGCGTAATCAAGGCCGCAATAGTCGGGTATTTGGGGAGGCGGCCGAGGATTTTTTTGTGTAGAGGCGTAAACACAACAGCGAAGATGACGGCCCAAAAAACGGCGCCCTGAAAGGGAAAAAGCACGGCAAAAAAAGCAATGCTGACGCCTATTAGCAGCAAGATGAATGCTTTGTCGTGAAGAGAGTGGTTGTTGAACATCAAGCGCATCGGTGTGAATGGATAGCGCAAATGTATATGGTTCCAGCATCCACATGCGCTATTGAGGGCAGGCAGCGGCAGGCGCCAAGGCCATCGAAGGACAAGCCCGGGCGGAAGTGGCACAATACCGGTTGATCGGCCCTTCCCAGCCACAGTCGCATCCGCCAATCGGTTCAGCCGTGTCGCGGAAGGTTGTTTATATGCACCAGCTAATGCTTTCCAGAGGAAAGCGGAGGTCAGCGGAGAAAATGAGCGATACGAATTCTGTGTATCAAGCCTACCAAGGCAACACCTATCTCTTCGGCGGCAATGCCCCGTATGTCGAAGAGATGTATGAGAACTATCTCGATAACCCAGGCAGCGTACCAGACACCTGGCGCGCTTACTTTGATGCACTGCAAAACGTCCCCGCATTGGACGGCAGCAATGCCAAGGACGTCCCTCATCTCCCCGTCGTCAACGCCTTTGCTGAGCGCGCCAAACAAGGCGTGACCAAGGTCGTGGTCGCCTCCGGTGCTGATTCGGAGCTGGGCCGCAAGCGCACCGCCGTGCAGCAGCTGATTGCCGCGTACCGCAATGTGGGCGCACGCTGGGCTGATCTGGACCCCTTGAAGCGCCAAGAGCGCCCCGAAATTCCTGAGCTCGATCCAGCCTTCTACGGCTTTACCGACGCTGACCAGGAAACCGTGTTCAACATCAGCAACACGTTCTTCGGCAAGGAATCGATGACCCTGCGCGAGCTGCTCAATGCACTGCGCGAGACCTACTGCGGCACGCTGGGCGCGGAGTACATGTACACCGCCGAGCAGAACCAGAAGCGCTGGTGGCAGCAAAAGCTCGAGAGCATTCGCAGCAAGCCCGCCTTCAACGCCGACCAGAAAAAGCGCATTCTCGACCGCCTGACCGCAGCCGAAGGCCTGGAGCGTTTCCTGCACACCAAGTATGTGGGTCAAAAGCGCTTCTCGCTTGAAGGTGGCGAGTCCTTCATCGTGGCGATGGACCAGCTGATCAACGCCGCTGGCGTGACCGGCGTGCAGGAAATCGTGATCGGCATGGCCCACCGCGGCCGCCTGAACGTGCTGGTCAACACCCTGGGCAAGATGCCCAAGGACCTGTTTGCCGAGTTCGACCACACCGCCCCTGAAGAGTTGACTGCCGGTGACGTGAAGTACCACCAGGGCTTCAGCTCGGACGTGTCGACCATTGGCGGCCCAGTACACCTGTCGCTGGCCTTCAACCCCTCGCACCTGGAAATCGTCAACCCCGTGGTCGAAGGCTCGGTGCGCTCGCGCATGGACCGCCGCAACGACCCACAGGGCAAGCAAGTGCTGCCCGTGCTGGTGCACGGTGACGCGGCCTTTGCCGGCCAGGGCGTGAACCAGGAAACGCTGGCACTGTCCGAAACCCGTGGCTACACCACGGGCGGCACGGTGCACATCATCATCAACAACCAGATTGGTTTCACGACCTCCGATCCTCGCGATCTGCGCTCGACCACGTATTGCACGGACATCGTCAAGATGATCGACTCGCCCGTGCTGCACGTCAACGGCGACGATCCCGAAGCGGTGGCCCTGGCCATGCAGATGGCTTTGGACTTCCGCATGGAATTCTCCAAGGACATCGTGGTGGACATCATCTGCTACCGCAAGCTTGGTCACAACGAACAGGACACGCCTGCGCTGACCCAGCCGCTGATGTACAAGAAGATTGCCCAGCACCCCGGCACGCGCAAGCTCTACGCCGACAAGCTGGCCACGCAAGGCCTGGGCGAGACGCTGGGCGATGACATGGTCAAGGCCTACCGCGCTGCCATGGATGCGGGCAAGCACACGGTCGACCCGGTGCTGACCAACTTCAAGAGCCAGTACGCCGTGGACTGGAGCCCCTTCCTCAAGCAGAAGTGGACCGACAGCGCAGACACCGCCATTCCTGTGGCAGAGTGGAAGCGTCTGGCCGAGCGCGTCACGACCCTGCCTGAGTCGGTGAACCCGCACCAGCTGGTCAAGAAGGTCTATGACGACCGCGCAGCGATGGGCCGTGGCGACATCAACGTGGACTGGGGCATGGGTGAGACCATGGCCTACGCCTCGCTGGTGGCCTCGGGCTACCCGATCCGCCTGTCGGGCGAAGACAGCGGACGCGGCACCTTTACCCACCGCCACTCGGTCGTGCACGACCAGAAGCGTGAAAAGTGGGACGAGGGCACCTACATCCCTCTGCAGAACGTCGCTGACAACCAGGCTCCGTTCACCGTGATCGACTCCATCCTGTCCGAAGAGGCAGTGCTGGGCTTCGAATACGGCTACGCCTCCAACGATCCCAACACCCTGGTGATCTGGGAAGCGCAGTTCGGCGACTTCGCCAACGGTGCGCAAGTGGTGATCGACCAGTTCATCGCCTCCGGTGAAGTCAAGTGGGGCCGTATCAACGGTCTGACTCTGATGCTGCCGCACGGCTATGAAGGCCAGGGCCCTGAGCACAGCTCGGCACGCCTGGAGCGTTTCATGCAGCTGTCGGCTGACCAGAACATGCAAGTGACCCAGCCGACCACGGCTGCGCAGATCTTCCATTTGCTGCGTCGCCAGATGGTGCGTCCGCTGCGCAAGCCGCTGATCATCATGACGCCCAAGTCGCTACTGCGTAACAAGGATGCGACCTCGCCCGTGTCGGAATTCACCTCCGGTGGCTTCCAGACCGTGATCGGCGAGCGCGATGAGGCCATCGTTGCCAAGGCCGACAAGGTCAAGCGCGTGATCGCCTGCTCGGGCAAGGTCTACTACGACCTGGTCAAGAAGCGCACCGAAGAAGGCAGCACCGATGTGGCCATCATCCGTATCGAGCAGCTCTATCCGTTCCCGCACAAGGCCTTTGCCGCTGAACTGAAGAAGTACAGCGCCGCCAAGGAAGTGGTGTGGTGCCAGGACGAGCCGCAAAACCAGGGTGCATGGTTCTTCGTGCAGCACTACATCCACGAGAACATGCTCGACGGCCAAAAGCTGGGCTACTCCGGCCGCGCCGCTTCGGCATCGCCTGCCGTGGGCTATTCGCACCTGCACCAAGAGCAGCAAAAGGCGCTGGTTGAAGGCGCATTCGGCAAGCTCAAGGGCTTTGTGCTGACCAAGTAAGCACGACCTCAGCATTTAACGAATACAGAAAGAATTGTTATGGCAATCGTAGAAGTCAAAGTTCCCCAGCTGTCCGAGTCGGTCGCTGAAGCCACCATGCTCACCTGGAAGAAGAAGGCCGGTGAAGCTGTTGCTGTCGACGAAATCCTGATCGAGATCGAAACCGACAAGGTCGTGCTCGAAGTGCCAGCGCCTGCCGCTGGCGTGCTGACCGAGATCGTGCAAGGCGACGGCGCAACCGTCATCGCTGACCAGCTGATCGCCAAGATCGACACCGAAGCCGTGGCCGGCGCCGCTGCAGCCCCCGCTGCCGCAGCACCTGCACCCGCTGCTGCCGCTCCAGCCCCTGCTGCTGCGCCTGCAGCTGCTGGTGGCAACAAGGGCGACGTCGCCATGCCAGCTGCAGCCAAGCTGCTGGCGGACAACAACCTGTCGGTCGGCGCTGTCGCCGGCTCCGGCAAGGATGGCCGTGTCACCAAGGGTGATGTGCTGGCCGCCGTGGCCGGTGGCGTCAAGTCCACCGCTGCCGTGATCCCCACCGGTGCACCGACCAAGTCGCTGCCACAGGTGGCGTCGCCCGCCGCTGCCCAAGACCTGGGCGAGCGCCCAGAGCAGCGCGTGCCGATGAGCCGTCTGCGTGCCCGTATCGCCGAGCGCCTGCTGCAATCGCAGTCGACCAACGCGATCCTGACCACGTTCAACGAAGTGAACATGGCGCCCGTGATGGCCCTGCGCAAGAAGTTCCAGGACGATTTCACCAAGGAACACGGCGTCAAGCTCGGCTTCATGTCCTTCTTCGTGAAGGCCGCCGTGCATGCCTTGAAGAAGTACCCCGTGCTGAACGCGTCGGTCGATGGCACCGACATCATCTACCACGGTTACTTCGACATCGGTATCGCCGTGGGCTCGCCACGCGGTCTGGTGGTGCCCATCCTGCGCAATGCAGACCAGATGAGCTTCGCCGACATCGAAAAGAAGATCGCCGAATTCGGCAAAAAGGCTGCGGACGGCAAGCTGGGCATCGAAGACATGACCGGCGGCACGTTCTCCATCTCCAACGGTGGCACCTTCGGCTCGATGATGTCTACCCCCATCATCAACCCGCCACAATCGGCCATCCTGGGCGTGCACGCGACCAAGGACCGCGCTGTGGTCGAAAACGGCCAAGTGGTGGTGCGTCCGATGAACTACTTCGCGATGTCCTACGACCACCGCATCATCGACGGCCGCGAAGCCGTGCTGGGTCTGGTGGCAATGAAGGATGCGCTGGAAGATCCATCGCGTCTGCTGTTCGACCTGTAATCGGGTCGCCGGGCAGTGATGCTACGCGTTTTGGTGGCTGCAGCGTCCGCACTCGTGCTGGGCGCCTGTGGCACCTTGCCCCGCCCTGCAGCGCAGGATGTGGCCACGCAAAGCTGGAGCGGGGACTACCGCTTCCAGTGGGCAGCAGGCACGCAGGCTGCGCGCCGTGGTCTGCCAGCCCCATCACAGGTTCGCATCCGCCCGATCACATCCGCCAAGGATGTGCCCGGCGCGAAGGCGGACGGAAATGGCCCGCAATGGGCCATTTCGTTTGTCGGCGAGCCCGGCGCGCCGCTGCCGCTCATCCCCTTCAAGGCCCAGGGCTATGAAGAGATGGGCTGGGCGGTGATGCGCGCTGGCGGCAAGATTGCATGTCTGGAGTCCGGCTCCTTCATGTTCGTCTGCCGCACCCATCCCGGCACCACCTTGTCGTTTGGTCGTCAAAACGACGAACAACTGACCACCAAAACGGGCCTCTTCGGTGTGGCATTGCACCAGGGCAGTTTTGAACTAACACCATTGGATTAATCATGAGCAAGCAATTTGATGTCGTCGTGATCGGCGGCGGCCCCGGCGGCTACGTAGCGGCCATCCGTGCAGCCCAACTGGGCATGCAAGTGGCCTGTATCGACGAGTGGAAGAACGCGGCCGGCGGCCCAGCCCTGGGCGGCACCTGCACCAATGTGGGTTGCATTCCCTCGAAGGCCCTGCTGCAGTCGTCCGAGCACTTCGAGCACGCCAACCTGCACTTTGCCGACCACGGCATCTCGACTGGCAAGGTCACGATGGATGTGGCCAAGATGATTGCCCGCAAGGACACTGTCGTCAAGCAAAACAACGACGGCATCCAGTACCTGTTCAAGAAGAACAAGGTCACTTTCTTCCACGGCCGTGGCTCCTTCGTGAAGGCCGCTGATGGCGGTTACGAAATCAAGGTCGCGGGCAAGGAAGAAGAATCCATCACCGGCAAGCAGATCATTGTGGCCACCGGCTCCAATGCCCGCGCACTGCCCGGCGTGCCTTTCGACGAGGACAAGATTCTCTCCAACGACGGCGCACTGCGCCTGGGCGCCGTGCCCAAGAAGCTGGCGCTGATCGGCGCTGGCGTGATCGGCCTGGAAATGGGCTCGGTCTGGCGCCGTCTGGGCACCGAAGTGACCGTGCTCGAAGGCATGGACAAGTTCCTGCCCGCCGTGGACGAGCAAATCGCCAAGGAAGCCAAGAAGTCCTTCGACAAGCAAGGTCTGAAGATCGAGCTGGGCGTGAAGGTTGGCGACATCAAGGCCGACAAGAAGGGCGTGCAGATCAGCTACACCAATGCCAAGGGTGAAGCCCAGCAGCTGGATGTGGACCGCCTGATCGTGTCCATCGGCCGCGTGGCCAACACCATCGGCCTGAACCCCGAAGCCGTGGGCCTGGCCCTGGACGAGCGTGGTGCTATCGTCGTGGACGAGAACTGCAAGACCAACCTGCCTGGCGTCTGGGCCGTGGGCGATGTGGTGCGCGGCCCAATGCTGGCCCACAAGGCTGAGGAAGAGGGCGTTGCCGTGGCCGAGCGCATTGCCGGCCAACACGGCCATGTGAACTTCGCCACCCTGCCATCGGTGATCTACACCAGCCCTGAAGTGGCATGGGTGGGCCGCACCGAGCAGCAGCTCAAGGCCGATGGCGTGGCTTACAAGGCAGGCACCTTCCCGTTCCTGGCCAACGGCCGCGCACGTGCACTGGGTGACACCACCGGTATGGTCAAGTTCCTGGCGGACGCCACGACCGACGAAATCCTGGGCGTGCACATGGTCGGCCCGATGGTCTCGGAGCTGATCTCCGAAGCCGTGGTGGCGATGGAGTTCAAGGCATCGAGCGAAGACATCGCCCGTATCTGCCACGCCCACCCATCGCTGTCGGAATCGACCAAGGAAGCGGCACTGGCCGTGGACAAGCGCACCCTGAACTTCTGATCCTGAAGTTTTAGGCGAAAATGGCCTCTGGTGCAGATTGGTTCTGCGCCAGAGGCTATGTCATTTATAGCAACAAGAGATTGAGACACCCATGGGTACAGCGGTAAGAGATGCATACGAGGCCGAACTCAAGGCCAAGGGTTTTCAGAGTGATCCTGCACAGATGCGTGCGGTGGACGCCTTGCAGCGCTGTGCCGATGAGTGGGAGCAGTACAAGAACAAGCGCTCCAACCCGATCAAGAAGCTGATCAACCACCCCGACATCCCGCGCGGGGTGTACATGTATGGCGGGGTGGGGCGCGGCAAGAGCTTCATCATGGATTGCTTCTTCAACGCCGTGCCTCTGCGCCGCAAGGTGCGTTTGCATTTCCATGAGTTCATGCGCGAGGTGCAGCGCGAGCTGACCTTGCTCAAGGGCACGCAGGACCCGCTCGATGTGCTGGGCGCCAAGATCGCCAAGAAGTACAAGCTCATCTGCTTTGACGAGTTCCATGTGGCGGACATCACCGATGCGATGATCCTCTACCGCCTGCTGCTGGCGCTGTTCAACAACGGCGTGGGCTTTGTCACCACCTCCAACTTCACGCCCGATGGCCTCTACCCCGATGGCCTGCACCGCGACCGCATTCTGCCAGCCATCGACCTGCTCAACGCGCGCATGGATGTGATCAACGTCGACAACGGCACCGACTACCGCCGCCGCGCGCTGGAGCTGGCCCAGCTCTACCACTGCCCGCTGGGCCCGCAGGCCGATGCGGCGATGGAGCAGACCTTTGGCCAGTTGGCCGAGGTGCCCGATGAGAAGCCGGTCTTCAAGATCGAATCGCGCGAGCTCAAGCCGCGCCGCCGTGCGGGTGGCGTGATCTGGTTTGATTTCCATGAGCTCTGTGTCAACCCGCGCTCACAGAACGACTACCTGGAGCTGGCGACCCAGTTCCACACCGTGCTGCTGTCCAATGTGCCGCAGATGTTCGTCAACATGGCCTCGCCCGCCCGCCGCTTTACCTGGCTGGTCGATGTGCTCTATGACCGCCGGGTCAAGCTCATCATGTCGGCTGCGGTGCCGCCTGAGCAGCTCTACACCGAAGGGCCGCTGTCCCATGAGTTTCCGCGCACCGTCTCGCGCCTCAACGAGATGCAGTCGCAGGAGTATTTGTCGCTGGAGCGACGCGTGGTCGATACCGCGCTGACCTGAGAAGAGAGGGCCCTATGCCTCGTTTGAACACTGTCACCGTGCTGGTGCTGCTGGCTGTCACCGGCCTGGCCCATGCGGCCTCCGGCAAAACCTCGAATGCGCAGGAGCGCACGCAGGCGCGTGCCCAGATCACGCTGGAGCGCAAGGACAGCGAAGCGCGCCTGGCCAACAACGAAAAGATCTGCTACCAGCACTTTGCGGTGACCGACTGCCTGCAGAAGGTGCGCCGCCAGTACAACACCGAAGAGCGCGCGCTACGCCAGCGCGAGCTGGCCATCAATGCGCAGGAACGCGACGAGAAAACCGCGAACCAGCGCGATGCCCGCGCCAACAAGCAAAGCGATTTTGAGCGCAAGCACCCCACACTGGATGGAGGTGCCCTGAACCAGCCCGATCTGGAGCAGCGCCAGAAAGAGCACGACGAGCAGGCGGCCCAGCGCAGCAGCCATGCGCCCAAGCGCAATGCCCAGAGCATTGCCGAGCAGCAGCAGCGCCGCGAGCAGGATGCCGCCCGCCGCGCCACCAGCCAGGCCGGCAAGTTGGACAGCAAGCAGCGCACCCAGCAGCGCCACAACGAAGAGCGCCCCGACAACATCAGTGCCGCGCAAGAGGAATACGACGCCAAGCAGGAGGCCGCGCAGCGCAAGCTCGAAGCCCATGAAAAGCGCATGAAGGAGCTGGAAGGCAAGCGCAAGGCGGCGCCACTGCCCGTGCCCCAGTAAGGCCGCCAAACCGCGTATCCCGTCCCAGGCTGCTTGCCAGGCGCTGTAGTTCAGCCCAAACCCTATAATGGAAGATTCGCGCCCGCACCGCTTCAGGGGAAGCCGGACAGGCGCCACCACTGCATCACACCATGAGTACACCCACTTTTTCCGTCGCTGAGATCCGCAAGACCTTCTTGGACTTTTTCGCGTCCAAGGGGCACACCATTGTTCCGTCCAGCCCGCTGGTGCCGGGCAACGATCCGACGCTGATGTTCACCAACTCCGGCATGGTGCAGTTCAAGGATGTGTTCCTGGGCACCGACAAGCGCCCCTACACCCGGGCGACCAGCGTGCAGACCTGCCTGCGTGCGGGCGGCAAGCACAACGACCTGGAAAACGTGGGCTACACCGCGCGCCACCACACCTTTTTCGAAATGCTGGGCAACTGGTCCTTTGGCGACTACTTCAAGCGCGAATCGCTGAAATGGGCCTGGGAGCTGCTGACCGAGGTCTACAAGCTGCCGGCCGAGAAGCTGCTGGCCACCGTCTATGAAGAAGACGACGAGGCCTACGACATCTGGACCAAGGAGATCGGTCTGCCCCCAGAGCGCGTGATCCGCATCGGCGACAACAAGGGCGGCCGCTACAAGAGCGACAACTTCTGGATGATGGCCGACACCGGCCCTTGCGGCCCTTGCTCGGAGATCTTCTACGACCACGGCCCGCACATTGCCGGCGGCCCTCCAGGCTCGCCCGATGAAGACGGTGACCGTTTCATCGAAATCTGGAACAACGTGTTCATGCAGTTCGACATGGCCGAAGACGGCTCGGTCAAACCACTGCCAGCCCCTTGCGTTGATACCGGCATGGGCCTGGAGCGCCTGGCTGCCATCTTGCAGCATGTGCACAGCAACTACGAGATCGACCTGTTCCAGGCGCTGATCAAGGCCGCTGCACGCGAGACCCATATCGACGACCTGGAAACCCCATCGCTCAAGGTCATCGCCGACCACATCCGCGCGACCGCCTTCCTGGTGGCCGATGGCGTGATCCCGTCGAACGAAGGCCGGGGCTATGTGCAGCGCCGCATCATCCGCCGCGCCATCCGCCACGGCTACAAGCTGGGCCAGAAGACGCCGTTCTTCCACAAGCTGGTCAAGGACCTGGTCGCCGTGATGGGCGATGCCTACCCCAAGATCCGCGAGCAGGAGGCGCGCATCACCGAGGTGCTCAAGGTCGAGGAAGAGCGCTTCTTCGAGACCCTGGCCAACGGCATGGACATCCTGGACAGCGCACTGGCCGGTGGCGCCAAGGTGCTGCCCGGTGATGTGGCCTTCAAGCTGCACGACACCTATGGCTTCCCGCTGGACCTGTCCAACGACGTGGCGCGCGAACGCGGCCTGAGCGTGGACGAGGCGGGCTTTCATGCCGCTATGGAGCAGCAAAAGAGCCAGGCCCGTGCCGCAGGCAAGTTCAAGATGGACCGCGCACTGGAATACACCGGCGCGGCCAATGCCTTCACCGGCTACACGCAGCTGAGCGAAGCCGCCAAGGTCGTGGCGCTGTATGTCGATGGCAGCAGCGTCAACGCGATCAACGCCGGCCAGACCGCCGTGGTCGTGCTGGATACCACGCCGTTCTACGCCGAATCGGGTGGCCAGGTGGGCGACCAGGGCGTGATCTCGGCCGGTGCCAACCGCTTTGTCGTGGAAGACACCTTGAAGATCAAGGCCGATGTGTTCGGCCACCATGGCCAACTGGCTGCGGGCAGCCTCAAGGTGGGCGATGCGGTGCAAGCCGAGGTGGATACCGCCTTGCGCGCCGCCACCATGCGCAACCACTCGGTCACCCACATCATGCACAAGGCGCTGCGGGAAGTGCTGGGCGACCATGTGCAGCAAAAGGGCAGCCTGGTCAATGCGGAACGCACCCGTTTTGACTTTGCGCACAACAGCCCGGTGACCGACGCGCAAAAGCGCGAGATCGAAAAGCGCGTGAATGCCGAGATCCTGGCGAACACCGAAACCGGCGCGCGCGTGATGGACATCGAGAGCGCACAAAAGACCGGCGCAATGATGCTGTTTGGCGAAAAGTACGGCGAGACCGTGCGCGTGCTGGACATCGGCTCCAGTCGTGAACTCTGCGGCGGCACCCATGTGCAGCGCACCGGTGACATTGGCCTGTTCAAGGTCGTCGCCGAAGGCGGCGTGGCGGCGGGCGTGCGCCGTATCGAAGCGGTGACCGGCGAGAACGCGCTGGCTTATCTGCAGTCGCTCGAATCAACCGTGGACGAAGCCGCTTCGACCTTGAAGGCCCCGGTGGCCGAGCTGAACCACCGCATCGGTGGCGCGCTCGACCAGATCAAGGCGCTGGAGAAGGAACTGGCCCAGCTCAAGGGCAAGCTGGCGTCGAGCCAAGGCGACGAGCTGGCCGGCCAGGCGGTGGACGTCAAGGGCATCAAGGTGCTGGCGGCCACCCTGGATGGCGCCGATGCGAAAGCGCTGCGCGACACCATGGACAAGCTCAAGGACAAGCTGGGCACCGCTGCCATCGTGTTGGCGGCTGTAGACGGCGACAAGGTACAGCTGGCCGCAGGCGTGACCAAGGACAGCATTGGCAAGGTCAAGGCCGGTGAGTTGGTGAACTTTGTCGCCCAGCAAGTGGGCGGCAAGGGCGGCGGCAAGCCTGACATGGCGATGGCTGGCGGCACCAACCCAGCGGGCCTCGCGCAAGCGCTGGCGGGCGTTCAGGCCTGGGTGGCCGAGCGGGTCTGATAGCGGTTCAAGCGGTTTCGCAATCCCCAACGAGCCTCCTGCAATGCAGGGGGCTTTTTTGCGTCTGCACAGCCGCCAGCACTTCGCCACTCTGACCATTTCGCATGGCGGTACGTAGTCGCACTTAACGAAATTGACCTGCCCGCATGAGAAGATCGCCGCGCTTTGAAATTAACGCGAGACAGAAAGGTGACTATGTCGGTGCAATTGGAAGAGAGCCGCTCGGCGCGGTTTGCGATGCGGTGTGCGGCCTGGGCCGAGAAGTGGTTTCCCGATTCCTGGGTGTTTGCCGTGGTGGGAATTGCGATTGTGGTGGCAGCGGCGCTAGCCATTGGCGTGCCGGTGCAAGAGACCAGCAAGGCCTTTGGCAAGGGTTTTTGGAGCTTGATCCCGTTCACGATGCAGATGGCCTTTGTGGTGATTGGCGGCTATGTGGTGGCCAGCTCCAAGCCCGCATCGCGCCTGATTGAAGCGCTGGCCAAGGTGCCGGGAAATGGCCGCAGCGCGGTGGCCTGGGTGGCACTGATCTCGATGGTGGCCTCGCTGCTCAACTGGGGGCTGAGCCTGGTGTTTGGCGGCCTGCTGGTCAAGGCGCTGGCCCGCCGCACCGATCTGAAAATGGACTACCGCGCAGCCGGCGCTGCGGCCTACCTGGGCCTGGGCGCCGTCTGGGCGCTGGGCATTTCCTCGTCGGCTGCGCAACTGCAGGCCAACCCGGCCAGCCTGCCGCCGTCGATCCTGGCGATCACCGGTGTCATCCCGTTCACCGAGACGATTTTTCTGTGGCAATCGGGCGTGATGCTGCTGGCCCTGGTGCTGATCTCGCTGCTGATTGCCTATGTGACGGCGCCGGGCGCAGCCAACGCCAAGGATGCCGCCGCCTGCCAGGTGGACATCAGCGCCGAAGCGCAACCGGTGACCAAGCCCACGCGCCCCGGTGAATGGCTGGAGCACAGCCCGCTGCTGATCATTTTTCTGGTGCTGCTGGCAGTCGGCTGGATGGTCGAAGAGTTCTCCAGCAAGCCGGCGATCCAGGCGATCTCGGGCCTCAACACCTACAACCTGATTTTTCTGATGGTGGGGGCCTTGCTGCACTGGCGCCCGCGCAGCTTTCTGGATGCGGTGGCGCGCGCCGTGCCCACCACCACCGGTGTGCTGATCCAGTTTCCGCTCTACGGCTCGATCGCCGCGATCATGACCGAGGTCAAGGGCGTTGATGGCCACACGATTGCGCACTATATCTCGACCTTTTTCACCCAGATCGCCACGCATGACAGCTATGCGCTGCTGATGGGCGTGTACTCGGCCATCCTGGGCTTCTTCATCCCGTCGGGCGGCGGCAAGTGGATCATCGAGGCGCCGTATGTGATGCAGGTGGCCAACGACCTGCAGTACCACCTGGGCTGGGCCGTGCAGATCTACAACGCGGCCGAGGCACTGCCCAATCTGATCAACCCGTTCTACATGCTGCCGCTGTTGGGCGTGCTGGGTCTGAAGGCGCGCGACCTGATCGGCTTCACCTTTGTGCAGCTGCTGGTGCACATCCCGGTGGTGCTGTTCCTGCTGTGGTTCCTGGGCCAGACCCTGGCCTATATTCCGCCAGTGATGCCCTGAGCATCGTTGGGAGGCAACCCGCCATGACCCGGGCGAGCTACGGCTCGCCTTTTTTGCTGACTTTGCTTACAAAACCAGCGGCCATTTCGGGTTAACCTTGGCCCCCATCGAAGACCATAACGAGGAGAGAGCAATGGCGAAAACAACATGGAGCGGCGCTGCGCTGGGCGCACTGGCACTGGCTTTGGTGGCCATCGCCCCCACCGCGCAGGCCCAGTATGGGCGCGACGGCGAGGTGACCTGCGAGAGCCAGGATGGACGCACGCGTGAGTGCCGCACGCCGTTTCGTGACCCGGTCGTGAGCGAAACCTTGTCGAGCGCATCCTGCGTGGAAGGCCGCAGCTGGGGCCACCGCGGCGGCGGTGTGGTCTGGGTGACCGACGGTTGCCGGGCCCGCTTTGCCGATAGCCGTGGAGGCGGCGGTGGTTGGGGCGGTGGCGGCAGCAACCAGCTGGTGCGCTGCGAGAGCAATGATGGCCGCATGCGTGAATGCGCCATTCCGCGTGGTGCCCGGGTCGAGGTTGCCCGCCAGCTCTCCGACGCGCGTTGCGACGAGGGCCGCAGCTGGGGCCAAAGCGGTGATTCTGTCTGGGTCAGCCGGGGCTGCCGTGCCGATTTCGCCATCAGCAGCGGTTATGGTGGCGGCTACGGAGGCGGCCGGCCCAACCCTGGCTATGGCCAGAGCCGGGAGCTGACCTGCAGCAGCGACGACCGCCGCAACAACAGCTGCGACTGGAATGTGCGCTGGGGTACTCCCGTGCTGCTGGAGCAGCTGTCCAGTGACAATTGCCGAGAGGGCGAGACCTGGGGCTATGACGAGCGTGGCCGCCGCATCTGGGTGACACGCGGTTGCCGTGGCCGTTTTGGCAGCCGCTGAGCCAGGTCAACCACGACAAAGCGGTTAGCAAGCGGTCAGCATTAGCTGGCCGCTTTTTTCATGGGCGCATCCATCGGCTGCAGAATCAGCAGCGCCCGAAAATCATTCACATTGGTGTGGGTCGGGCCGGTCACCACCAGATCGCCCAGTGGGCCAAAAAAGCCATAGCTGTCATTGCGGTCCTGGTAGGCGGCGGGTTTGAGCTGCAGCGCGGCGGCCCGGGCCAGCGTGTCCGGTGTCACCACCGCGCCGGCATTGTCTTCCACCCCATCAATGCCATCGGTATCAGCGGCCAGCGCCCATACGCCGGGCACGGCCTGCAGTGCCTGGGCCAGGCCCAGGCAGAACTCGCCGGCGCGGCCGCCCCGGCCACGCGTGGCACCTTCGGCCGGTTGGCGCAGCGTCACCGTGGTCTCACCCCCTGACAGAATCACGCAGGGCCTGGCAAAGGGCTGGCCATGCAGCGCGACGGCACGGGCCAGGGCCGCATGCACCTTGGCCACTTCGCGGGATTCGCCCTCCATCTCGTCGCTGAGCACATGGCAGGCAATGCCCGCGTCACGCGCGGCAGCGGCCGCTGCCTGCAAGGACTGCTGCGGGGTGGCGATCAGCTGCACCTGGTGGCCGGCAAAGCGCGGGTCGCCGGGCTTGGGGGTTTCCAGCAAGCCGCTGTGCAGCGCCTCGCGCACGGGCTCGGGTACCGCAATCGCATAGCGCTCCAGGATCGCCAGCGCATCGGCGCAAGTGCTGGGGTCTGGCACCGTCGGGCCGCTGGCGATGATGGCCGGCGAATCACCAGGTACATCGCTGATCAGCAGGCTGACCACCCGCGCCGGATGGCAGGCCGCGCCCAGGCGCCCACCCTTGATGCGCGAGAGATGCTTGCGCACGCAGTTCATCTCGCCAATGTGGGCGCCGCTCTCGAGCAGCTCGCGGTTGATGCGCTGCTTGTCGGCCAGGGTCAGACCCTCGGCCGGCAGGGTCAGCAGCGCGGAGCCGCCGCCCGAGATCAGGCAAATCACCAGATCATCGGCGCTGAGCCCTTCGGTCAAGGCCAGCATGCGCTCGGCCGCTTGCAGCCCGGCAGCATCGGGCACCGGATGGGCCGCTTCCACCACCTCGATGCGCTGGGCCAGGCCCTGCGGGCGCGGCGGAATATGCCCATAGCGCGTAACGACCAGGCCCGACAGCGGCGCCTGCGCGGGCCAGAGCTGCTCGAGCGCCTGCGCCATGGCCGCGCTGGCCTTGCCCGCGCCAACCACCACGGTGCGGCCCTTGGGTATGGCTGGCAAATGCCTGCGCAGGCCTTCGAGCGGCAGTGCATTGCGTACGGCGACACGGTACAGGTGCTGTAAAAACTGCAAGGGCTGCAAATGGGGCTCGGGCACGGGCGGGGCAGCATCGCTGCCATGCACATCGATCAGGTGGGCCGCAAAGCCCTCGGAGGCGGTAAAGGTCATGGGGAGTGGAAACCTAGGGAAGCGTTTCAAGGTCGCTGCAAGCGTCGCAGATAAGGCCGGGTTTGCCAAGGCGCGGCGTGTCGCGCCTGCGGGGGATGGTCGCTGCGCCCCCTGGGGTATGGGCAAGCAGCGATAATGCTGCCCTATGTCATCCCCCAAAGTGTTGTTCGGCTTCCATGCCGTTGGTGTGCGCATGAAGACTGCGCCCAAATCGATCATCGAAGTCTATTTCGAGTCCACGCGCCGCGATGCGCGCATGCGCCAATTTCTGGAGCGCGCCAAAGAGGCGGGGGTGCGGCTGATCGAGGCAGATGCACCGCGCATCGCCAAGCTGGCCGGCTCGCACGGCCACCAGGGCGTGGCTGCCCGTGTTGAAGAGATCAAGGACACCCGCACCCTGGATGAGCTGCTCGACGACCTGGAAGAAGCCGGCGTCACCTCGCCACTGCTGCTGGTGCTCGACGGCGTGACCGATCCGCACAACCTGGGTGCCTGCCTGCGCGTGGCCGATGGTGCCGGCGCCCATGCGGTGATTGCGCCCAAGGACCATGCAGTCGGCATCAATGCCACCGTAGCCAAGGTGGCCAGTGGCGCTGCCGAGACGGTGCCATACTTCATGGTGACCAACCTGGCGCGTACCTTGAAAGAGCTCAAGGAGCGCAATGTCTGGATTATCGGCACCAGCGACGACGCCCCCAACACCTTGTACCAGGTGGACCTCAAGGGCCCCGTGGCCCTGGTGCTGGGCGCCGAAGGCGATGGCATGCGCCAGCTCACCCGCAAGACCTGCGATGAGCTGATCGGCATCCCGATGATGGGGGCCGTGTCCAGCCTCAATGTGTCGGTGGCCAGCGGCGTTTGCCTGTATGAGGCGCTGCGCCAGCGCACGCCTGCCAAGGCTGGTTAACAAACCCTTCCCACTGGCCAGCGTCCCAGGCGCTGCACCCAAAAAAAGGCTGAACCCCATCGGGCTCAGCCTTTTGCTTTTGGCCCAATCGACTTAGTCGTCCAGTTTCTCGCGCAGCACCGCACCGGTTTCGGGGTGGATCTTCAGATCGACGCGGAAACCCTGGGCATTGATCGCATCGGCTTCCCAGATACCGTCATCGAGCTCCAGGTCATGGATGTGGGTGTAGCCCGCCTGGGTCAGCAGCTGCTGGATTTGTGCGGAGCTCAAAATGGCGCTGCCCGCAACGGCGCCCGGGGTAGGGGCAGGCTGGCCGGGTTGGGACAGCACATCCAGGCTTACCGGGTGCAGCACCAGCTTTTGCTTAACGCCATTGGCGCCGCGCACCTTGGCTTCCCAGAAGCCGTCGTCAAACTCCACTTCCTTGATCTGGCCGTAACCCATGGCTTGCAGCTTGGCAGCAACCTGGCTGGCGCCGGGGTAGGTGGTGCCCAGCTCGGCCTTGCGAATGGCCAGCAGGCTGCCGTCGGCATCGCTCACCAGCACATAGGCGCGGCTGCCGTCTTGCTGGGTGGCCTTGGCGGTCCAGTAGCCGTATTGCTTTTCCAGGTCTTGCGGGGCGACCAGGCCGCTGGCGCTGATGCTGTTGAGCACTTCCTGGGCGTTGTAGGCCTGGGCAGCAAATGGCAGGCTGGCAGCGAGGCCGGCGGCACCCAGGATCCAGGCGATGGTGGTCTTCTTCATGGTTCAATCCCTTCAATGATGTGGCATGCAAACCAGCAGCTGGCTGATTCGTCATGGACTGAAGTATTGAAAACCTTGCCTAAACGCAGTGTGAAGTGTTCGTTCATGGTCTGTTTAGTCGCGCTTGTCATAATGCCTGCCATGGCGCAAATTCCCCCCCGCATTTCTCGCATCGCTGCCTGGTCACTGGCCGGCGGCGTGCTGCTGGGCGGCGCCAGCCAGGCGGCCGAGCATGACGCCGTGCGTGCGGCGGTGGCCACCGGCCAGTACAAGCCCTTGTCGGCCATCCTGAGCGACATTGCCGCCAGCCAGGCCGGCCGTGTGGTGGATGTCGAGACCAAGCGCGGCCCCAAGGGCGAGCTGCGCTACGAGATCAAGCTGGTGGACAACCAGGGCCTCAAGCAAGAGCTGCTGATCGACGCGGCCAGCGGCCAGACCGTGCAGCGCGTCGCCAAGGACCGCTCGCAGGCGCTGGGCATGCGGGAGCTGGCGCAGTACCTGGCCAAGCTGGCGCAGCAGCACGCGAGCCGCATCACCGATGTGGAGTTTGAGCGCGACAGCCAGGGCCGGGGCGTCTATGAAATCAAGCTCAGCGCGGACCAGCAGGGCTACCGCAAGCTGGTGATGGATGCGGCCACGGGTGCGGTGCTGCCAATGGCCCCGGCCAAGGCCCGCAACCCCGCGCCGCTCAAGCGCGTGGACGAGGTTCTGCAGGCACTGGCACCCCGGTTCTCGGGCCAGGTGCTGGAGGTGGAACTGGAGCACGACGAGAGCCAGACCTCTTATTACGAGATCGAGTTGCTGCAGAGCAATGGCAGCACCTTGGAGCTGAAGGTCGATGCGCGCAGCTTGCAGGTGATCCAACAAAAGCTGGAGGACTGAGCGCAGATGCGAATCCTGGTGGTGGAAGACGATGCCGAGCTGGCCGCGCAAATGGAGCAGGCGCTGGTGCGTGCCGGGTTTTCGGTCGATGTGGAAGCCGATGGCGATGCCGCATCGTTTGCGGGCAGCACCGAGCCCTACGACGCGGCCGTGCTGGACCTGGGTCTGCCCCAGCGCGACGGGCTGACGGTGTTGCGCGATTGGCGCGAGGCGGGTTGCCAGTGGCCGGTGCTGATCCTGACGGCGCGCAACCGTTGGAGCGACAAGGTGGCCGGCTTTGGCGCGGGGGCCGATGACTACCTGACCAAGCCCTTTATGCTCGACGAGGTGGTGCTGCGCCTGCGCGCCATGCTGCGCCGCAGCGCCGGCAGTGCGGCCACGGTGCTGCGCGCGGGCTGCCTGGAATACGACGTAACGGCCGGCCGCTTTTTGCAGGATGGCCAGGGTTTGCAGCTGACGGCGCAGGAGCACAAGATTCTGGCCTATTTAATGCACCACCCCAACCGCGTGCTCACACGCACCGAGATCAGCGAGCATGTCTATGCCCGCGATCTGGACCCGGACTCCAACACGCTTGATGTGCTGATCGGCCGCATACGGCGCAAGCTGCGCCAGTCCGATCTGCTGGTGACCGAGCGCGGCCAGGGTTTTCGGCTGAACGCGCCCAGCTAGCTGTTGCTGAAGCCCCGCCGCACCATGGCCTTGTCACCCAGTTCTGCCCACAAGCGCCCGCCCGCGCGGCGCTCACCCGCGCGGCGCTGGTCGCTGGCTGCGCGCATGGCCGCCTTGGTCATCGTGCCCAGTTTGCTGGTGATGGGGCTGGGCGGCTGGTGGCTGCGTTACGAGGTGCATGCCAGCTTGCTGGGCAGCATGTCGCGCAGCCTGGAGGAAAAATCCGAGCGCATCCACGCGCGCCTGGCGCTGCTGCCCGATGGCCGGGTGCAGGAGGCAGCCGGCGGCAGCGACGAGTTCAGCGCCATTTTCTCGGGCTGGTACTGGCAGCTGCAGGGCCAGGCGCCTGCGCAACTGCGCACGGCTGCTGCGCCGGTCGTGTTGGCGCGTTCGCGCTCGCTGTGGGACCAGCCCGACCTGGTGGTAAAGCGGGCAGGGCTGTGGGGCAGCGAGCGCTTGCAGCAGGCCCTGGGCCCGCAGCAGGAGCCGCTGTGGGTGCAGCATTTTTCGCTGCAGCTGGCGGCGGGTGCCGCGCCGATGCACCTGCAGGTCTTTGGCCCGGCTCAGCCGCTGATCGCCAGCCTGCGCCGCATTGACCAGATTCTCTGGATCACCGGCGCCATGCTGCTCTTGCTGATTGGCGCGCTGGTCTGGCTGCAGCTGCGCGTAGGCTTGGCGCCGCTCAAGCGCCTGGTCGATGTGATTGCCGGCCTGGGCAAGCCGCTGCCCGGCGCGGCACCCGCCACCGAGCAGATTGCCCAGCTGCCGCTGGGCGCTGACCTGCAGCCCTTGCAGCAGGAGCTGGCCGCCTTGCTGGCGCGCAATACCCAGGTGGTGGAACGCTCACGCTCGCACGCGGCCGACCTGAACCATGCGCTGAAAAAACCCTTGTCGCTGCTGATGGCCCATGCCGGCAGTGGTGCAGCCCTGCCGGCGGACCTGGTGCTGCAGCAGACCACGGCGATGGCGCGGCTGATTGACCGCTACCAGGCCCGCACCTTCAGCGATGCCACCTTGGTGCACGGCCCAAGCGCCGGCCTGCCTGTGGATGTGCTGGCCTGCGCGCGGCAGATGCTGGCGATGCTGCGCCAGCTGCACCAGGCGAGTGACCTGGACTGGCAGCTGGTGGAGGAGGCTAGGCCGCTGTGGTGGCGGGGCGAGCGCGCCGATCTGGAGGAGCTGCTGGGCAATCTGCTGGATAACGCGGGCAAATGGGCTGCCTCGCAGGTGCGGCTGACGGTGCAGCGCAATGTAACACAAGGCCTGGTGCTGCAGGTGGAAGACGACGGCCCGGGCATGACGGCCGCGCAAATGCAGGCAGCCGGCGCGCGGGGCCAGCGTTTTGATGAAACGGTGGCCGGCACGGGCCTGGGCCTGTCGATTGCCCAGCAGATCGTGCAAGGCTACGAAGGCCAGTTGCAATTGCGCAAGAGCGGGGCCCTGAAGGGGCTGCTGGTGCGCGCGGATATGGCCGGCGTAGTGGCCTAATGCGGCGCAGCGGCTCTAGGTGGCCCTAGGTGGTCCAGGTGGCCTTGTCAAGTCCCCAACTGCACGACCGGCGCGAATCCGCCAAAGATCATGCGCTTGGCATCAAACGGCATATTGGCCGGTTGCAGGTCCGCCAGGCGCGGGTCGGCCATCACTGCAGCATTGATACGGTCGCGCTCGGCGCGCGAGGTGTAGACGATCCAGGAAAAGCAGGCCACCTCATCGGACTGGAGCTTGACCGCCATCGGGAACGAGGTGACTTCGCCATCGGGCACATCGTCCCCTACGCACTCCCAGTACTGCAGCGCGCCGTGCTCCATCCAGACCTTGCCAGCGGCCTCGGCCATCGCGCGGTAGGCATCGAGATTGGCGCGTGGCACGGGCAGTACAAATCCATCGACATAGGGCATGGTGGTCTCCTGGGCGCTCAACGGCGCCGTTATGCGTGGGCGCTACATCGCAGCGATCGAGCCTTTGCTACAGCGTGGCGGCCAGGGCGACCAGCTGGTCGGTGGCCGTACCCCAACCGGTGTGGAAGCCCATGGCCTCGTGCTGCTTGCGGCTCTCTTCGCTCCAATGCCGCACGGTGGCGGTGTAGCGCGTCTGGCCGCCATCGGGCTCAAACTCGATGATGGCGGTCATAAAGGGTTTGGCGCTTGGCACCCAGCCAGCGGTATAGGCATCGGTAAACACCAGCCTGCGCTCGGGCACGACCTCCAGGTACACGCCGGCATTGGGGTATTCGTTGCCTTGCGGATCGCACATGACGATCTGGCTGCCGCCGCCCACGCGTACATCGATGTCGGCGCTGGCAATCGTCCAGGGTTTGGGCACAAACCATTGGGCCAGCAGTGCAGGCTCGGTCCAGCAGCGGTAGAGGGTGGCGGCGGGGGCGTTGATCAGGCGGCTGAGCACCAGATCATGGAGATGGGGCTGTACGGACATGGTGGCTGGCTTGGTGCGTTTTGCGGGTCTGGCAGTGGGATGGAAAGGGCCTCAGGCCGCGGGCTGCGTTTGGACATTCACCATCCAGGGCGTGCCAAAACGGTCGGTGACCATGCCAAAGCCGGGCGACCAGAAGGTGGCACAAAACGGCATCGCAACCTGGCCACCATCCGCCAGACCGTTGAAGATGCGCTCGCCATCGGCTGCGGAATCCACACCGATGGAGACCCACATGCCCTGGGGTTTGGCATAGCCGCCGCCGCAGGTCTCGGCGCTGGCGCCGGGCATCGCAGGCATGGTGTCCGAGGCCATGATCGCCTGGCTGCCCACTTGCAGGTGGGCGTGCATCAGGCGGGATTGCGCCTCGGGCGGGAGCTGCGGCATGCCTTCGCCAGGCGGCATGTCGCTAAAGCGCATCTGGTGCATGATCTGGCCGCCAAACAGCTGGGCGTAAAAGGCCATGGCTTCGGCGCAATCGCCATCAAAGTTCAGATAGGGGATGAATTGCATTCTTGTCTCCTCGTCGTGGGTCAGCCATTCTGGGCTCGGCCCGTCCATCGTGTCCATCTCCAAATCGTGATGACCGTTTCTGAATGTAAGCCGCTAGAGCTCGCCCTGCACGGCGATGCTGGACTGGAGCGGTGGAGCCCAAGCCTTGCCGTATGCTGGGCGCCTGTTCTTCACTGCCGCCTCTATGTCTTTTGATCCCTTGGATACCTCTGCAGCGCTGCCGCTTGCCGATACAGAAATTGCCAGGCTGCGACAGCGCTTGCACAATGCGCGGCATCTGCTGGTGCTGACGGGGGCAGGGGCCAGTGCGGAGTCCGGCGTGCCCACCTTCCGCGATGCGCAGACGGGCTACTGGGCGCAGTTCAGCCCCGAGGAGATGGCCAGCGAGGCGGGTTTTCTGGCCCATCCGCAGCGGGTCTGGGACTGGTACCAGTACCGCCGTGAGCTGGTCCGCCAAGTGATGCCCAATGCCGGCCATGTGGCGCTGGCCCAATGGCAGGCGCGCCACCCCGGCCGGATGACCCTGGTCACGCAGAACGTCGATGGCCTGCACCAACGTGCGGGCAGTGCGCCAGTGCTGTGCCTGCATGGCAATCTAATGGACAACCGCTGGCTGCTGCCGCCCAAGCCTTGTTGCGATGCCCGCTTTACCGAAGGCGATGCGCCGCCGCAATGCCCTGGCTGCGGCAACTACCTGCGCCCGGCGGTGGTCTGGTTTGGCGAGGCCTTGCCCCATGCCGAGCTGCAGCAGGCGCAAGATGCCGCCAAGGCCTGTGACCTGATGCTGGTGATTGGCACCTCCGGCCATGTCTACCCGGCGGCCGGACTGGCCCATATCGCCGCCCGGGGCGGCGCCCATGTGGTGGTCATCAACCCTGAGCCGACCGCGCTCGACAGCGTGGCCGACCGCTGCTGGCGCCTGCCTTCGGCACAGATTTTGCCGGCTCTGCTGGCCTAAGCTTGTCGCTTGCCTTCGCTCAAGCCTCGGCGCTGGCGGCGTTGAGTGTGGCCATCGCATCGGCATCGAGCTGCAACTGGCTGGCACGGATCAGCGACTGCAGCTGCTCGAGGTTGCTGGCGCTGGCAATCGGCGAGGCAATGGCCGGCTGGCGCATGACCCAGGCCACGGCCACCTCGCCCATCGGGGCGCCCGTGCGGCTGCTCACCTGTTCGAGCGCGGCCAGAATGCGCAAGCCCCGGTCGTTCAGATACAGCTGGGTGGTCTTGGCGCCGCGCGGGCTTTTGCTCGCGTCCTCGGCCTTGCGGTACTTACCGGTCAAAAAGCCGGCAGCCAGGCTGTAGAAATTGATGACGCCCACGCCCTGCGCAACGCACAGCGGCTGCAGCTCTTGCTCGAACACGGCACGGTCGTAGAGGTTGAAAAGCGGCTGCAGGCTCTCATAGCGCGCCAGGCCATGCTGCTCGCTGGTCTGCAGTGCCTGGGCCAAACGCGCTGCGCTGTAATTGCTGGCGCCCACGGCGCGCAGCTTGCCCTCGGCAATCAACTCGCCAAAGGTGCCCATCACATCGGCCAGCGGTACCTGCGCGTCGTCGTCATGCGATTGGTAGAGATCGATGTAATCGGTCTGCAGGCGCTGCAAGGAGGCATCGACCGCCTGGCGGATGTACTCCGGGCGCAGGCCGACCTTGCCATCGCCCATGTCCTTGCCGACCTTGGTGGCCAACACCACCTGCGCGCGCTTGCCCGAGCTGCGCAGCCATTTGCCGATCACGCGCTCCGATTCACCGCCGCTGTGGCCAGGCGCCCAGCGCGAGTACACGTCAGCGGTATCGACAAAGTTCATGCCGGCATCCAGCCAGGCATCGAGTAGGCGAAAGCTGGTGGCCTCGTCAGCCGTCCAGCCAAACACATTGCCGCCCAGGCACAGCGGCGAGACTTGCAGGGGGGATCGGCCAAGAGAACGCAGGGATGTTGTCATAGCGAATACGCGCGTCAGTGCCCAGCAGGGCGGAGCAAACATTATGCGGCGCGGGCTGGCGCAGTGCTATCGTTGATGCAGCGCAAACCGCTCGCAATTGCCGCATAGGTGGCAGTGCTGCTGGGCCTGCCAGGTTTGCCGGGCCCTGCGTTTTAGAGTAAGTTATGCATGCAACAACAAAAAGGAGTGACACTATGTTCAAACATATTCTGGTGCCGGTCGATGGGTCTGCCACCTCCATGCTCGCCGTCAACAAAGCCGCCGGTCTTGCCAAGGCCTTTGGCAGCCAGGTCACTGCGGTGTATGTGATCGATCCCTATCCCTTCACCGGCGTGGGCGCCGATTTTGCCTATGGCCAGGCGCAGTACCTGTCTGCCGCCACTGCCGATGCGCACACCGCGTTGGATGCCGTCAAAACTGCGATGGAGCAGGCGGGCATCCCCGTCGATACCGTCATGGGTGAGGGCCACTCCGTGCACGACGGCGTGATGGAAGCCGTCAAAACCACGGGGGCCGACCTGATCGTCATGGGGTCGCATGGCCGCAAGGGCCTGGAAAAGCTGGTGCTGGGCAGCGTGACCCAGCGCGTGCTGAGCGACAGCCTGATCCCTGTGTTGGTGGTGCGCCAGTAAGGTCTGCGGCGGCACCCGGCTTGCTGCCGTGTTCATTGAGGGGATGGCTACCGGGCAGCGCTGCGGCGCTGCCCAAAGTTGTGTAGCACGCAATGCTTTTGTGACCGCCGTAAGCTCGCCCGCTTGACGGAGTTTTACATGCAGTCCTTTCCTCCTCCTTATTGTGATGCCGACCAGGTGGACGGCACCTTGCGCGCCTATGGCTATGCGGTGCTCAGCCCCGCGGCCGTGGCGCAGTGGGCAGCCTGCCCGCCCGATGCGCTGGCGGCGCTCAGCAGCCACTGGGAGGCCATGCCCCACGATGCCTACCTGAAAGACGGCGGCCGCTACCGCAAGCGCCGCCATTCCTGCTATGTGGTGCAGCACGACCAGGTGCAGGCGGTGACGCACCGCGCCCACTGGCAGCCGGTGGAATACAACGCCTTGCATGGCGGCATGCAGCGCTGGTTTGAGCCCGTCGCAGCCAGCACCCAGGCGCTGCCCGCCTGGCGCCAGATCATGCGGGCGCTGGGGCATACCGCGCAGGCGCTGTTTCCCAGCACTGGGCAGGCACCCTGGTACACCGAGGCCCACCAGTTCCGCATCGACACCGCCGAAGGCATTGGCCGGCCCACCCCCGAAGGCGCGCACCGCGATGGCGTGGACCTGGTGGCGGTGTTTCTGGTCGCACGCGAAGGCATCAAGGGCGGGGAGACCCGGGTGTTTGATGCCCAGGGCCCGCAAGGCCTGCGCTTTACCTTGACCGAGCCCTGGTCGCTGATGCTGCTCGACGATGCCCGCATGATTCATGAGAGCACACCGATCCAACCAGTGGGTGAGGAACCGGGCCACCGCGATACGCTGGTGGTGACCCTGCGCCGCGAGGCTTTCCAGGGAGACGGCGCCTGAAGGCTGGCATCGCCATTAGCCATTCGGGCCTTTGGCCTGGCCACAAAAAAGGGCACCTGCGAGGTGCCCTTGTCGTATCCCAGCCCTGGGGCTTACTGGATGGTCGCGCCCGAGGCCTCAACAATGGCCTTGGCGTCCTGGAAGTCCTTGTGGAAGAACTTGTCAAAGTCCGATACGGACATGGCCTGGGGCTCGGCGCCTTGGGCCAGGATGGAATCCTGCACTTCCTTTTGGCCCAGCAGTTTGTTGACCTCGGTGTTGAGCTTGCTGACGATGGGCGCGGGCAGGTTCTTGGGGCCAAACAGGCCATACCAGGTGCTCACATCAAAGCCCTTCATGCCCAGTTCCGCAACGGTAGGCACATCGGGCAGCGAGCTGCTGCGCTTGGCCGAGGTAACAGCCAGTGGACGCAGCTTGCCGGCCTTGATCTGGCCAATGGCCGAGGGCACGGACGACACCAGCAGGTCGACGTTGCCGGACAGGGTGTCGAGCAGCGCGGGGTTGGAGCCCTTGTACGGCACGTGGGTCAGCTTGACACCGGCCGCCTTCTCAAACAGCACGCCAGCGATATGGATGCTGGTGCCATTGCCGGGCGAGCCATAGGTGATCTTGCCGGGATCGGCCTTGGCGGCGGCGATCACATCGTTCAAGGTCTTGAACTTGCTGTTTTCCGAGGTGGCAATGATGACCGGCGAGTAGGCCACATGGGCGATCGGGGTCAGGTCCTTGGCGGGGTTCCAGGGCAGGCCCTTGTACAGGTAGTAGCCCAGCACCACGTTGTCCTTCTGGCCCATGACGATGTCATAGCCCGTTGGCTGGGCCTTGGCCACTTCGCTGATACCGATGGTGCCACCCGCGCCGGCACGGTTGTCAGCGACCACCGTCCAGTGGTTTTGCTCGCTGAGCTTTTGTGCAATGATGCGCGAGATGATGTCGGTGCCGCCGCCTGGCGGGAAGGGCACGACCATGCGGACGGGCTTGCTGCCGGGGTAGTCTGCCCCCGCACCCTGGGCCATGGCAGCCGAAGCGGCCCCCACCGTGAGCGCCACTGCGGCGCACTGCAGAATCTGTTTCATCATTTTGTTGTCTCCTTGAGAGTGACACCTTCGCATGGCTTTTGCAGAGTCGGCCAAGGAGGTAGTTGCATAAACGGTCAAAGGGGTGATGATGCATGCCATCACGCCAGGTGGCATATTCTAGGGGCTGTCGTGTGGAGCGATGGGCAGCAGGCACAAAACAGGATCTGTCGCCGATGGCCCAGGCTGGAGGCGTAGGTGGATGACAACAGAAGGATCGACTATGAAAGCAAAACTCGTGGGGGCTTTGGCCTCGGTGGTGATGGGCTGCGCGGCCCTGGTGAGCCTGCCCAGCCAGGCGGCGCTGGCCGTTGGTGCCCAGGCACCGATGTTCAGCACGCAGTCGGCATTGGCTGGCAAGGTGCAGCGCTTTGACATGGCCGAGGCCTTGAAGCGCGGCCCCGTGGTCCTGTACTTCTTCCCCAAGGCCTTCAGCCAGGGCTGCACGATCGAGGCCCATGCCTTTGCCGAGGCCACGCCCACTTTTGCGGCCTCCGGCGCGCAGGTCGTCGGCATCTCGCATGACGACATTGCCACGATGCAGCGCTTCTCGAGCGAAGCCTGCCGCGACCAGTTCAGTGTGGCCTCCGACCCCGATGCCAAGGCCATCCAGGCCTATGATGCGGGCTCCGCCGCAAGGCCGGGTACTGCGTCACGCATCTCCTATGTGATCGCACCGGACGGCAAGGTGATCTATGCCCACGAGGGCAGCGATCCGCTCGAGCATGTGCAGCAGACCTTGAAGGCGGTGCAGGCCTGGAAGGCACGCAAGAAGTCTTGAGACGCGCTGGCAGAGGGTGGCAGCAGCGCTCGGTCCTCTGCTGAACACTGCCCATGCTGGCGTCTATCGCCTATGATCGGCTGATGCTGGCAAGTCTGCTCCAACCCCAATGGCCCCACCGGACCTGGCGCACGGCGCGCCGCTGGGCGGTGGCCTGGTGGCGCATTTTCTACCTGGGCGCCGTCGTGCTGGTGATGCTGATGTCGCCCAGCAGCTACGGCCCGCAAACCCGCGCGCGGCTGATGCGCCGCATGTATGTCGACACGGCGCCCATTCTGCTGGGCTTTACCGCGCTGGCCGCCTTGCTATGCCTGGTGGTGGCGCGCATCGTCTTTGTCACCGCCACCAGCTACGGCCTCTCGCGCGTCGCTGTCGAGATGGTCATCCGTGTGCTGGTGCTCGAGCTCATTCCGCTGACGGCGGCCTTGTTCGTGGCCATGCGCTGCTCCATCCCCGCTGGCGCGTCGCTTGCCAAGATGCGCGAGGACGGGCATTTTGAGCGCCTGCGCCAACATGGCTATGACCCTGTGCGCACGGAGATGCTGCCGCTGGTCGTGGCCAGCATGTATGCCTCCGTCACCTTGGCCGCGCTGTCCTGCGTGGTGTCGCTGGTCATGGTCTACCTGAGCGTCTATGGCCTGAGCTGGGTCGGGTTTGAGCTCTACACGCGCATGTTTGCCAGCGTGTTCACCCACATGGTGACCTGGCTCTTTGGGCTCAAGACCCTGCTGTTTGGGTTGGCCGTGGCATTGATCCCCACCGCATCGGCGATGAACCGGCCCTACGGCATGCGCCGCGATGAGATGCTGGGCCCTGCCTCCGACCTGGGCGGCCTGGCCCGCATGTTTGCGGTGCTGGTGCTGATTGAGGTTGCGTCACTGCTGGGGAACTACTACTAGCGTGTCCTTGGCCTAAACCACGGGGGCAAAGCAGAGGGCGCCTTGCCTACCTGCGGCACTGCGCTGGTACTTCGCTTAGCGGGCAAACAGCCCCATATAGTGCAAACCGTTGTAGCGCTTGTCCAGGTCTGCCACCTGCCAAGACGGGTCTGAATAGACAAACATGGCGTTGGCCGACGCGAGGTGGTGGCGAGAGCAGGCCTCCATGACGGCAGCGACTGCCGTGTCTGAGCGGAATGCGCCCAAGCCCACGAGACCTGCCACGGGCATGGGTGCGCGCTTGTGGATGACGAGCAGCAGGTCCTCGTCGTACAAATAGCGGCTGCCCATATCCTGGCAGAAGCGGCAACCGGTCAGATCCTCGCTGCTATGCGCCAGGCGCTCATCGTCGATGCTCCAGTAGCCGGGGTCATAGTCAAAATAGCGGTTGAATGCTTGGGCATTGGTGGCGGAGTTGCCCATCCAGACATGCTGCGCAGTAAAGGCCGTGGGTGCCAGGTCGGTGCCAAACTCTGCCACCCAGTCGAACAGGGTGCCCGAACGCAGGCCATGGCGTTTTTCCAGTACCGAGAATCCGCCGGATGGGGTGCGGTTGAGCGCTTCATGAACCAACTGGCGGCGAAAGGCTTCGGAATGGGTTTTCTTCTTCATGGCAGTGGTGGTCACAAAAAGGAGGGCGCCTGACTGAGTGCCTGTGCCCGTGGGGACAGCGATGCAAAGAGAGCGCACGGCCGCATCATTTTTATCTGATTTTTGCCGCTCCTGGATTTTTACCCTCCGAGGTCAAACAGGGTATTGCTGGTGGTTTCAATCCGGCAATCCATCCTTGCACCGAGGCGGCATCTGCAGGCCATTTTTCGTGCTGGCCAGCAGCCTCTTTCGGAAGATTTAAAATAGCCGATTGCCTGCCCATGCTGCCACCACCTGCGCAGGCCACCCATTTTCGGGCCAGCCTTTGGCCGCGCTACCACCATGACCGAATCTCTACCCCACAGCCCTTGGCGCATGTCCGTCGCGCCGATGATGGATCGGACAGACGAACGAAAAAAATCCCCATAAGCACAAAGACTTATGGGGATTCAATTTTTGCATGTTGCTTTATTGTTGCACCCGTTCGCCATTTAGCTGCTTCGATTCCTTTACACCGGCTGCTCGTTGAGCATCGATGTAGGTGGCCAGATCGGTGAGGTGGACGCCCTTTGCCCCCTTCTGTGAATTGGGCTCGATACGGGTTAAAGGGAGCTTGATTTCGCCCGATGCGATCTTGCGAAGGAACTTTTGCGTTCCCAGGTGCGGGAAGTAGTCCTTGACTACTTGATCAAGCGGAATCACCGCCATGGCGTTGTACTGAGCCATGAGCAGAAATGCCGTATTCATATAAATTCCTTCGTTGAAAGCCGCCGGAAGGCGGATTAGGGCAACAAAAAACCCGCACTAGGCGGGTATGCTGTTTAAGACGGCGGTGATTCAGTGATCACCGCCTTTTTTGGAAAAATGCGCGCATCTCGTTGGAGTGCTTGGCATCATGAATAAATGGCGGAACTGACACCGCGAGCAGTAGCGCGGCTAGCGGCACCACACAGAAAAAACCGATGTAGCTGAAGCCAACTGCACCCGTAATGCTTCCCAGCACGAACATGCCAATCAGACCAGCGGAGGCACGCATGCGCACCCAGTTATGCTGCACACGGCCTGTTGGAACCCTAAAAGCAGTGCCACTACGCTTCCAAAAGAATAGCTTGCCTAATTCCATTCCCAGGTCCGTGAAGTTCCCAGTCATATGCGTTGTGCGAATGCTTCCACCAGAGGTCTTTGAGCCCACAGCGTTTTGTAGTCCCATCATGAATGAGAGCAGCAGAACCGTGATGGGAACAGCGAATGGTGTGTTCCAGGAGAGGGTGACAGCGCCCATCAGACCAAAGGGCAACAGCATCAATGCCTCCAGCATTAGTGGCAGCGCGTAAACGCTGTAGAGATGCTTTTCTCGACCCCAGTTCACCAAAACAGCACAGACGGCTGCGCCGGTCATGAAGGACAAGATGGCGCCCAGCGCATTCAGAAGCATCTTCATGTTTTCCAGGACCAGGCCATCAGCTATCTGTGACGCGAATCCTGTCATGTGCGAGGTGTACATGTGCAGGACTAGAAAGCCACCCGCATTAACTGCACCAGCGTTGAAAGCCAGTAGCCATCCAAGAGCCAAGTTGGTGGAATTTGCTCGATGTCGGTTTGTCAGGTGTCGAATTCTTCTCATCAAAAATACTCCACGAACCAAGATGCAATAGATGCCAGTGACCGACTTGGAAAAGTGATTTGGTCAAGTATGTTGCTTCACATCGATAGCATAGACCCGCACAGGGTTAGGGCCGAAGTGCGGGTGGATGATCGTCTTCACCATGAAACCGCGCCAAGGAGTTATCAGGCGCCGAGCAAGATCGTCGCGGGCGGGGTAGCCCAAGGTGAGGATGATCTGGTCATACTCGCGGTCCTCCAGGCGCTTGGCCCAGTATGGTGTGCACAAGCGGAATTCCTCGAGCTTGGTGCCGTCGCGTATGGCCTCGAAGTATTGGCGCTTGAGCGGTAGGTTCAAGGTGGTCATGGTGCAACCTTGGTTAGGTTTCGTTTGTTTTCCAAAGGCATTTGCATAAAAGCAAAGATGTAATTTTGGAGGGTGTACAGTGGATCAGTTAATGAAAGGTGCTGCTATGTCCACTCCACTGAGTTTTTTCCTCTATTCAAGTCGGCTGGCACCTGACTGCGACCCCACTGAGGTGGGGAGCATCGTGAAGGTGGCGCGTGAATTCAACGCCTCGCACGGCATCACTGGCATTCTGGTTTTCGATGGTGAGCGCTTTACGCAATACATTGAAGGGCCGACCAGCGAGATCAATGCGTTGGTGGCAAAGCTCCCCAAAGACCGCAGGCATACAGACTTCCTGCAGCTGAATGCAGGTGATGATCTGGAAGAGCGCCGCTACGCGACATGGTCCATGGGGTACAGCGACGTTAGCCTTGACGAGCTGGACATCGACCTGATGGCCACCATTGATGGTGATGCCGCGTTGAACTTGTTCACCAAGGCAGTTGCTGAGATAGACCGTCTGTAGTCATCTCAATCCTCCTTCCTGTCCTTAGCTGCAAGTCTTGCTTTGCTGCGGCCGTACGCTCGGCGAGACTGCGCTTTCCTTTTTGCTTCTTCGCGGCTTGTGGCCAGGACGGTGAATACCTCGCACTGGGCGTAGCCGGGATCAGTCGGTTTTCCACCTGTGGACCATACCCCACTGGTGAATCTGGCCACAGTCCAAAGATGCTTTTTCATTGGTTGCTGTCCTTCTGTGGTTGGGCCTGGGCGGGCGGCAGGTACACCCAGCCGTCTCCCTGGCAGTGGCGGCATTCTTCACCGCCTTCACCTGGGTTGTAGTAAGAGGGGCCGCCTAGCCAGCCGGAACCGCTGCACCATTCACACTGGGCAGTGGGTGTATCTTCCAGGTCATGCAGATCAGGCATTGGGCTGGCCCTCCCTGGGTTGGACTTGGGCGGGCTGGTACTTGTGGCCGCAGTACTCGCCCTTACGTGGTCCATTTGCTGCAGGCTGGTGGATGGCCATATGATCTGACCAGCCGCAGACGGCACACGGGTTTCTGGTATCACTTTTGGCGCGATACCAATTCTTGTATGGCTCTCCCATCACTGGCCCTCCCTCTGTTGGGCGCGCTTTGCCGCTTTGCGTTGTTTTCGTTCCTGCCGAGGCGAAATGCTTTTGTCTTTTTTCGCCTTGCGGGGTGCCGGCGGGGGTAGATCTATCCGGTGCTGATCGACTGGCTTCGTTTCCTCGATGCTGCCCAGGTCACTGTCGAGCAATTCGCACCAGACTTTGTCGGGATCGCTCACCAAGGCAAATTGATGCCAGTCCCCGTTGCCGCTCCAGTTCTTGCCCAGATAAATCAGCCGCTCGGGCTGTCCGCTCCAGTTGTATCGGCCACCTATTTCCATGATGCGAGGTCGCATTAGGCCTCCTTTGCGGCATTGCCGCCTTCCTGGGCTGCAGCCATGGCGGCGTCGAGCGCTGAGTCAAGGTCGTGGCCGTCCGCTTCAAAGTCAATGTCCAGCGTCTTCTTGCCCTTAGTCGATTCCAGGCGAGAGTTCCATGCACGAACATGGTTATCGCGGAGCCAGTCATAGCGCGCAGCCTTTTTGATCGTCTCCGCATCCAGCGCATCAGCGGGCTGGGCCTGGGGTGCTGTGATATGCATCTTGGCCACTTCGTTCGCATAGATTGCGCACATCAGGCCGAATGAACCGTTGCCGCGCGTGTTCGCCCAGAGGCGCAGCGCTGTAGCAATAGCAACTCTTGGATCGCCGCCGTAAAGATCAAGGTTGCGATCAAACATCGCTCGCTCGCTGGCGTCTTCCGGTAGCTCGTCCCAGTCCACCGGCTCGGCCTGCACCTCTGCCTGCGGCAGCTCGATATGGAGCCGCAGAAGTTCGAGAGCGACAGGCTCAGGGATGGTGTAGGCCACACCCTCGATCAACACTGATTCGGTTGCCAGGTCACCTGCCGAGGAATCCTCGGTAGCTGGAAGTGCTGGGGTGACGGCAAGGGCGGCGCGGGCTTGGCCTCGGGCAACATCCAGTTCAAGCAAGGCAATACTCATTCCCGGCAAATCCGCGAGCCGGTTATAGACTTCGACCGTTGTGATCGCCGCGCGCCTTTCGCAGGCGCTCTCAAGCTGGGCCAGCGCCACGGCCACTTCTGCGGGCGGCTGTGCTGCCACTGCCTGGGCCGCGTAGTTAATGGCATCGAGAACGATGTTGCGCAGTTCATCGCTTGTGACCAGCATTGCCTGCGGCCAGTCGGGTGGGCTGTTTCGATCTGGGAGTTCTGCCACGCTCATACACACCTGATCTGCGATGCATTCGCCAAGGGCGACAAACGGCTCGCCGGCAGTCTTGAGGGGAGCGGAAGAGTTGTTTTCATTGGGCATGGGATGCTCCAGAAATGGAAATGCCCGCTCAGGGCGGGCATTTTGTCGGGTAGGATTCGCTGCCAAGGAGATTGGTATGGACGCGAATCAATTGATCAGAGCGGTAGAGGAAGCTGCTAGCAACACAAAACCGCCGCATGAATACTGTTTTCTATGGATTGACCACTGGGCTACCTGCATGACAAAGGGGGAGTGGTCTGGCTGGATGCAATTTGTGGGCTCGATTCTCGCGCTGATAATTGCCATTTCCATACCATTAATTCAAAATAGAAATAGTAGAAAGAAAAATCTTGCCATGGCAAATCAGTGTTTACTGCATATGTGTGGGGCAATGACTGCTGTATTGGTGATGTCACAAAGGCAGAAAGCGAAAGATACGCTTTATGTAGCGAGAGAAACATTTAACACAGTATTTCGATCTTTCGAGTCTGTGAACTCGTTGGATCTTCCTAAATCAGCGTTACCTACTTGGTTTGCTGCCATTGCAAGCGCTGAGCAGATTAAAAATATCGCTGAAAGGTGTCAAGATATCGCAGGTTCAGATGATGGGTTTAAAAAAATGCTGGAGAAATATTCAGAGACTTGGCAAGATTATGCGGCACAATTCGAGAAAATAAAATCCTAGTAAAAATTTTGATATTCAATTCTCAATGCTCGCATGGCAAGCCTTCGCCCTCTGCGGGCGGTTTGGGCACAATGGCGCCACAACTGCCACAACTGCCACAACTGCCGCAGCGCTTAGGCTGCTGGGTTTGGGCGGGCTGCGTCATTGCTGGGCTCCCAGCTCGGCGCGGCCTTCGCCGCTTAGCGCGTCGATCAGATCGGGGATCAGCTTGGACAGCTCGCCGGTGGCGATGGCCACATCAGCATTGAAGCCGTTCTCGTCGGGCTTGTCTTCCAGCACCACGCCCATCAGCTCCACCTTTTTGAGCTGCATGCCTTCGGTGAGCACAAAGCTCACCCGGTCATCCCAGGTCAAGGCCAGCTTGGTGGGCAGCTTGCCCTGGTCGATGTGCTCGCGGACCTCGTCAATGCCCAGTGGATGGCGGCCGTAGCGCACGACCGCTTTGGCTTCGTCTGTGCCCTTGAGCTCGCACTCACGGTCGATGCTGAATCCCGCCGGCGCGTCGTAGCTGTGCAGCCAAGCGGCCATCGCGCCTTGTGGGCTGGCCTTGGTGTCCAGCAGTGCCACGGCAAAACCGGGCGAGGCCTCCACCAGCATGGTCACCACTGTGTCGGCCCGGCCCTGCGCGCTGGCGTCGATCACCAGCAGGCGCGCGGCAGGGTCGATCCATACCCAGGTGCCCGCCTGCTTGGTGAAGGCCATTGGCAGCAGGTCCAGCTTGCACTCTTCCTTCAGGTCTTGGCGCTCTTTCCGGCCAGGCTTGCGGCCCTCGGATTCCTCGATGTGGGCCAGCTTCTCATCGAGCTTGCGGCTGAGCACGCTGGCGGGCAGCATCTTGCTTTCGCTCATCAGGCGCAGGATCCAGTGGCCGCCCACGGATTCAACCATGGCGCCGTGCTCTTCGCCGCGCGGCGGCACCCAGCCGGTGGACTGCTCTTGCGTGGCGCCGCACACCTCAAATTGCTGCTTGGCCAGCGTCTGGTCGAGTTGCACCAGGTCGGGCTGCCAGCATTCAGAAATGCGGTAGATGATCAGATTTTTAAACATTGGGGTTCCACAAATGCAGCGGGCCCGCACGCTCGCGGGCCCGAGGAGGTTGGGGGAGGCAGTCAGGCCGTTACTGACTGTTCAAGGTCCAGGGTGGCCAGGTGTTTGACCATGGCATCGCGGATGGCAGGCAGATCGCAGGCGCGGTACAGCTTGGATGCCTTCTCGGTGGCCACATGGGGGAAGCCCAGCTGCGCCAGGCCGGCGGCATCGATGCTCAGCGGCGCGATCAAGGTCTTGATCTGGCCCAGGGTGACGCGTGTGCCGTCGTCTGCGCTTTTGAATGAACGTGCCTGGACTGCGCTGATCAACTGTTTGGCATCAATCCCGGCGACAGCCTCGGCTGCATTGCTGGCGGCCAAGTGAGCCAAGTCGCCTGCCAAAGGCGCCGTCAGCGTGCCGGCCTGGACTGCTTGGCCAATATCAGCCTGCGCGCTCAGGCTCTGCTGCTGAATACGCTTGCGCTCATCAGCAACATCGGCTTGTGCTTTCGCTTGCTCTTCTGCGCGGATGCGCTCCCGTTGCGCCTCCAGTTTTTTAGCCTCCGCGGCTTGGTGCTGTCCAATGCGCAGTGCGGCCAGCGCCTGGAAGTCTTCGGAGGCCTTAGCGCCAACGGTGGCGAAGTCCGGGAAGAGGGTGATCCAGTCGCCGCTGTCCTGCATCAGGTGCTTGCGGTTGGCCCGCAATTGGTCAGCCAGCGCGTTCGCATCCACCTTAGCATTGGTCAGCGCCACCGCCACCTTTTCGCGCATGCTGTCGAGCGATTTCAGGCCTTTGATCACTTCGGCGAATCCGCCGGCCAGGCGCGGCAGCCAGTTGTTATCCAAGCGCTGGTTGAGCGCAGCGGTGTGGCTATCCAGATCCTGCTGGGCCTGCAGCACCAGCGTCTGCTTGCGCGCATCCTTCTCGGACTTCACGCGCTTTTCCAGATCGAGCGCTTTGGTCGTGGCAAGCTTGTCCAGCTGCTCGAGCACCGTCAACGCTTCATCTACGCTCTGCATGTTGGCGCGCACTCGCTTGCCAGCTTGCTTCATGGCCTCAGAAACACCGCGCAACCACTTGGCATCGTCGTCCGCCTCAGCAAACTGCTGGTCGGTCTCCAGCACCGTGTTGATGCTGTTGATGCGTGCCAGCGCGCCGGCCTTGAATTCATCCAGATTGCTGGTGGTGATCTCACCCTTCGCATCCAGGCGCAACACGGGCAAGGCGTCGCGTAGCTTTGACTCAGGCGCAGGCTGGGGTGCTTCGGCCTCCGGCTGGTACGCGGCGACCTCTTGTTCCAGCTGTGCCCACCCGGCGACGATCTTGGCGCGCAGATCAGGGTTCGGCGTGTACCAGCAGCTGCGCTGCTCTTCGCACACCCATTCGCCGGTGCTTCTGTTCACCACCCACTTGCTGGCCAGGAACAGCGTGCGCTCCACGGTTTCGGCGACCATGGCCTGGTGCTCCATCTGCACTTGGTACTCCAGCGGCAGATCGGCACCCGTGGCACTTGGTGTCATTGCGTCGCGCAGCCGGTCGTTCAGGCTCTTGTGCTCCCAGGCCGTCTCGCCCATAAGGGTCAGGCCGTCAAAGCTCGCGCTGTACTTACCATTGGTGCCCACCAGGGGTGCCAGTTCCTCGCCGACGATCAGCTCAGCGTCAGGCCGGGCCAAATCTTCAAACTGGTGCCCAGCGTCAAATCGGCGCTGTGTGGCCGCATCCACCTCCGGCACGATGCCGGTGGCCAGGCGCCGGATCAGCTCCGAGCGCGAGGTGTAGCTGCTGCAGCCCATCATGGCCGGCGCGTCGCTGGCGTTGAAGTGGGCGGCCCGGTGCGCATGCCATGCCGGAGTGCCTTGTGTGAGATTCACGACTTCCATTTATTGACCTTCCAGCTCGGCCACGCGAGCGTCGAAAACTTCGTTCAGGCGCAGGCGCTGCGCTTCGTCGGGAATTGCATCCAGCAGACTGCCCAGTTCGTAAAGCTTCTCCAAGTCGGTAGCGGCTGCCATATCGGCTTGCAGCTTCTCAGGGTTCAGTGCCGGCGCGTCGGCGGACGTCATGCTCTTGGGCTGCACGTCGGTGATCTCCTCCTTCTGCGCTGCTGGCTTGGCAGCAGGAGCCACCGGCTTGTAATCGATCAAGGTTTTTTGCTGCGATTCCGTGAGGGTGTAGCTGGCGTTCTTGGAATGCACGAACTGGATCAGCCGCTCGGCGGGAACACCTTTGTCCAGCTGCTTCTTCCACTCCGCGAGCTTGGCTTCGAAGTCGGCCTGCGGATAGTCCTGCTTGACCTCTTCGGCCTGGCCCATGTGCTTGTTGACTGGTGGCTTGGCGGCAGTCTCCATGTCCTGCAGCTCCTCGGCCACGGCCATGCCGCGCAGCACATCAGGGAAGACATCGCGCAGCGCGAATGCGCGGGCGCGCAGTTGGCGCATGCGCTTAGGGTACTGCATCCAGGGACCTTGCTTGCCGGCCAGGCCCGCCATGCGAGCATCTTCCATGCTGAAGGATCGAACCTGCTCATCGCCACCCTTGCGCCGCACCCGGCAGATGGCGGTATTACCGTCATCCTCTTCAGTGACGTAGTCGCACACCGGGCTGGCGAGCACCAAGGCAATGACTGCATCGCCCCAGAGAGCAGGGCGGCCGTTGATCACCGCGATGTTCTGGATGGCCTGCAGGGGCTTCATCCCGAGCTCAGTGCCCCACTGCATAGCGATCAAGCAGTTGGCTGGTTTGCCCTGGAAGTCTTTGGGCACCATGTTGCTGTCGGACAGGTACTGCGCAAAGGTCAGCGCCTGTTCGAAGGTCTGGGGCGACAGGTCGACCTGCGTGTTTTGGCGCGGCGCCAACTGGCTGTTGGTTTGTGAAGTAGTCATGGTGTGGTGGTGGTGAGCGGAAATCAGAAAACGCTGGCTGTTGCTGAAAGGACGGCTGCAGCGCAAAAAGAAAGCGCCGTGATGGCGCTCCAGAGGAAGAGGTGGAAGATGGCTCTCAAGGGTTCACCTCGCGCATGCATTGCATTTCAGTGCTGTCGAGCCAGACGGCCGCCTTTCCGAGGCCGCAGAGCTGGACTGCTGCGACGGCTTGGCGCTGCTCCTGCTTGGCGACCAGGTGCTTGGGCTGAGGCTGCTCGCCAGCATCCGCGCCAGTGCAGCCGCTCAGCAGGGCCAGCGCTGCTGCCGCAATGCAGACGACCATTGCGGAAAGCGACGACGAGGCCTGGGCGCTTACAGCCGGGCCCATGGGCAAAATCACTGACTGCCGTTGGTATGGGCCAAAGGCCTGCTCCAGAGTCCGTGGGTAGCGGCGGGTGGTGTCGCTGACATCAGTGGGGAAGGGTATTCGTTTCATGCCTGTGGCTCCTCATGTGCTCCCTCAGGGTCTGGCGGGATTCCCTCTATCTCGTCGCAGAGTCGCAGCATCTTGTCGCCCATACAGCAGCGGGTGCGGTTGGCGGTTTCAGCCAGGCCGCGGGCCTCTTCGAGCAACTGGGTCAGCTGATCGCGCAGCTTGAAGTTCTCTTGCTGCAACTCCAGCAGGCTGGCCATGGATGCAGGCGGATCGTTGTCGTCCGGCTCCATGCCGTCCCAGCGGCACTGCCCGCGAGCCAGCGCGCGATGAATGGACAAGTCGTTCATGGGCTTCTCCTTGGTATAAAAAAGCCCTCTGCGTGGCGGGCGAATGCGCCGACTGGAGGGCAGCGCTCAGGGGAATAAAAAAGAGCCACCGGTGAGGGTGGCTCAAACGCCCGAGGGGTATCGGGCGGGGAGGGTGAGATATGGAGGCCGGTGCTAATCCATTTTTGTATGTGGTCTGCGCCTTTTGAGGGATGGCTGGCTGACTGTTAATATTTGCGTATCAATGCCACTTGGAGCGTAAGTGCAGCAATGACCACAGCCACTTCCAGCAGGTTCAAGTACAGAGCAATGGCAGCAGCCGGCTTTTCAAAAAAGTCCACGCTCCAGGCACCAGCTTTAACCAAAAAGGTTCTTCGCAGGGCAATACAAAGCCGCTCGCGCAACCTCTACTTGGCGTTCCTGTCTTGGCCATTCATCGTGATCTTTCTCGCGGCAGTAGTCATTGCGCTGTTTCTGCCGGCATGGCTGCTCTGTGTCACAGCGCTGCTTTCTCTCATCAAAGCGATAGAGCGAATCCTTGTTGCAGACGCCGCCTGGACGCGCAGAGGCAGACTAGAAGACCAAAGCACTCACTGAAAAGCGCTTTGGTTTTCTAGCTTCATGTCCCGGCCTAAAGCTACTGCTTGCCTCCACCCCCGGCCTGGTAAGAGACGCAGACCTCGGCGGCTGCTCAGCTAGGGGATTCCTTCGCTGCTCTCGTCATTGGCTTGATCGCGTTCTGCAACTAGCTGCGCTCCACTGGAGCTAGACCTTCCTCTTGCATCGAGTCGGTTCAGGGGCCGGATCGCTACCCCTTCGGTCGTCTTGCGTTCGTTGCTGCGATGGGCGAATATTAGTCTGACTGATATTTAAAGTCAACAGTGGGACTAATATTTTGTTCAATTATTTTTTCTTATAGCGCTCCACCTCAGCAGGGTGCAGCTTTCCAGCAGATGCAAATGTGGCTTGCGCAAATATGCTTTGCGGTTGTGTCAAATTGCGGTTGCACTGTCGTGGGTACTGTGTAACACTGTATGTGCATACAGTACTTCAATCATGAGCACAGAACAAAAAAAGCTACTTGGAAGCAGGCTCAAAGCAGCAAGGACAGAGGCCGATGTGTCACAGGACTTCGCTGCTGAGACTCTGGGTGTGACGCGGCAGTCAGTGTCCGCGTGGGAAAGGGGTGCCAGCAGCCCTTCAGCGATTCAGCTAGGTCAGCTAGCTGCGATGTATTGCATTTGCGCCCACAAGCTCTTGTTTGGCGAGCCGTTCCAGACGGTACGGTTGAGCCACCTCATGAGCGGAGAGCGACTCGACTCAAAAAGTTAAAAGGGGAAGAACATGACGGAGCAAGAAATCCTGTCCAAGATCCAATCGCGCGATCTACCGTTGCCAAGGCCAAGGGATGTGGGCGCCTTTTACGCGGCCTGGTTGGCGACCGTGTTTGATGCTTTGACGCCCGAACAGCAAGAGCAGGCAATTACGCTTGGGGGCGTTGTCAACTACCGCAGCACGTACCTCGTCCCGGTCCTGAAAGTTTCCGACATTGACGGCTGGCTCATGCAGGGTGGGGAAGGCGTGGGGCCACTGACATCAGACGGGTCGCTTGCATGAAAAAACCGCCCTGAGGCGGTTGGTTGGCTACTTGTCACTCCCTTCCATCTTCCGTCGTAGTCCCTCGCGGAAAAGGTGGCCGCCGATCTCGGCTAAGGAGAACATCTCTTCCTCCGAGATGCTTCCTTCGATCTCACCCATGAACTGCGCGAGGAGCACCATTGCAGCATCTGGGTCACATGGGATACCCAGCTCGTCCATGCGTTCGGCCTGCTGGCGGAAGGTCTCGATGTATGGGTCTGTTGGTTTTTTCATGAGTTCCTCCTGCGTTGTGACAGGCAAAAAAATGCCACCCGGATGGGTGGCGAACGCTGGAAATAAGAAGGCCGACCCTGGTCCACCAGGCAAGCGTGCAAGTGTTAAGAGGGAGGGAGGAGGGTGCGCACGACATCGGCATAAAAGCAGTGGATCCAATCTTAGACCACTTCTCTTCGGCCATGAGTCTCGCACGCGTTGCTTATGCAACATGAGGCAAAAAAATGCCCGCACTAGGCGGGCTAAACACTCGAGAGCTCAACTCGTGTGGAGTGGTGCTTCCCAATGGAATAGCGCAATGCTATGCCAGGTTCTGGTGCTCTACCTTGCTGTTGGTCAAACAACGATCAGCAAAAAAAAAGCCCGCGCGTGGGGCGGGCTATGGGAACAATCCCCTTGAAGTGCGTACCCCTCCCTCCAGAGAAGCTAGAGAAATATAGCAAATGTATTGATTTTTAGGTTTTGATTGTTGTCAACTAGTGTCATGTGTCTGGAAAGGTTGTGGCTAGTGTTGTCCCAACCCGGTGGAGGGTAGGTGGCGGCCGGGGGCAGCGATCAGGCAAAAGAAAAGCCACCTGGCGCGGGCGCGGGCTAGTGTCTTATTGACACTACTGATAGCGGAAATTGTTGACTCGGTCAACTGTTTGCAGCGATAATAGCCCTAGCTCATCACCCATGCGGTGAAGGAGTATCGAGGGCTCTTCCGGCGTCGACCGGCGGAGCCCTTGTCATTTGTGGTAGTCGGCCCACTCTTTCTTGAGTTTTCCGGCCCTGCGCTCGTCTACCGGGTAAGCTGAAACAAGCAAGAAGAAGTCTTTGCGTTCTTCTAAGATGACCACGTAGCTCATCTCTTCTACAAAAAAGATTGTTCGTACAGTTGTGCCGCGCTTGGTCGTTCTATGATTTTTATAGACTAAGACAGCTGCATCTGAAGCAATTGCTCCAACAATTGCCCAGCGTATCCAACGGATTCTTTCGCATCTTCTCAGGTCAGGAAGGCGCTCTTCTTCGAATTGACCTTCGGAGATTACATGCCAAAATGAAAACCCTTTGCCATCTGTCTCTGGGTTGTATCGAGCATTAATAGGTTTTCCTTGATAATGCAATTTATTATGAACTATATCGCCCAAGTAGTGTTCATAAATATTGTTTAAATATTCATCCCATTCTTGATTGAATGGTATTAAGGCTGGTGGTGGAGTCACAAGTTTCCTCCGGGTTGCCACACAAGGATGTTAAGCTTTTCTTCTCGCAATAGGGTGGTTCTATTTAAACCCAGTTTGCTTTTCTCGCGAATGCGCTGCAGTACTGAAACCTTAGCTTCGCTGGTGCTGAGTCCACGGTTAACGTAAGATATTGCACCAAGTAAAACATCGGTCAGTTGAAAAAGTGGAACTTCGTGTGAGTGAGCGTGTTGGATGCGCTTAATAATAGACTTGTCGAAATCTAGCAACTTGTTGTTGAGAACCTCTTCAAGCTTCACAGCCTTCGCCTGGCTTCTTGTATCCTTTTTATCCAAATAGATATTGAATGAGTTCTCTCGTGATAGAAGAGTAATTATTGTTTGATACCAGCACTTATAATAAAAATCATCATGAGTTTGATTAAATCCATCGTGATTAAGAATGTTCTTGTCTGGAACGACTAGTGCTCGAAATTTTAATTCTGGCTCGCTGAAGAACCAGTCAATGAGCTCGATGTAGAAATCCACTTTTGCCGGAGAAATCTTCCCCCACTTGGCTTCAGTGTTGTGAAAGATGTCGTGCTTTTTCTTTAGTTCTTTGAGTTCGTTGGACAGAGCCTTGTGTCTTCCATACGGTACGACTAAGGCACCAAAGACCATGGCTAGGTGTCCATCGTTTTCTAGGTGACACGACTCGTCGCAATAGAGGTTGTATGTAGTCATTGGGGTGATATGTTAAAGGATCTTTCCACCCCTGTCAGAGCCAGAAGTGCTACGTAGAACAGCATCTGCTTGTTAGTAGCAGTAGAGCTAGCATTAGCGAATTTAGATGTTGACATGGTAGTACTGAATACCATACACCTAGCGACGACACTCTCGGTGTCGTAGTCTTCGGTGACTTCTCCAATCAGGCGAACATGGCGTAGCCTGAAATTTTGACGGATTGAAGCTACCGTAATGTGCTGAGAAATAACACGCCCTTGATGACCCTCAGCCTGTGCCCCACATCACACGTCAGGCAAGGGCGTCCACTTCCTCCAAGCGCGCTACAGCTCGTAGTGTTGACTGGGATAGAAGATCTTTTCGATCTCCCTGAGCTTTGCAACACCCAAACCCCTGATCTTCAACAGACCCTCTAGCTCCAGGTCCACAAGCTGTTCGGCCGTCATGATGCCCCCGCGAGCTAGTGCTTGGACCGTACCTGGAGAGAGGATGCCGTTAAGGGATGAGCCCTTGGTTTGGCGAATTGGGGATGAGATTCGTGCCGGCGTATACGAGCTGCCTGGGAACAGTGCAGCCTCGATTTGTTTGAATCGGAGCTGTCCCATGCCCCGCATCTTTAGCAGATCTAGTGGATAGGCCTTGCGTACCCCATCAACTGTAGTGATTCCGTTCCGCGCGAGAACCCGTGTCACATACTTGGGAAGCAAATCTCCTAAAAGGGCATCGTTTTGTAGATCTTCCGGCATGTTTATCATCATAGATCTAATCGTCCTTAACTTGAAATCTAATTTAGCAAAACGATGGCTCAATCTGGAAGTGTTGGAGGTGGCTGCTTACCTGTAGGCGGATCGTATCGATGCCCAGGAAAGAAGATCCGTTCGACCTCGCGGAGGGAGCCTAACCCGAAAGAGTTGATCTTCATCAACTTCTCTGGGTAGGCGGCACGAAGTTGGTCCTCGGTAAGGATCCCATTGCGAGCAAGGCGCCTGACCACGGCAAGAGGAAGAGGCGAGTTCTTCAATGTAGAACCAGGTACTTCTGGAAAATGAGGCGCAGCGAAGTGAGGAGTGTAGGGGGCGCCGCCAATCAGGGCCGCCTCGATCTTGCGGAAGCGGACAATCCCGATGCCGGGCAGGCGAAGTAGACGCTCAGGGTAAGCCCGCCTGACTGCTTCAACTGTGCATAAGTGACTTCTTGCAAGAAGGCGAACCAGCCCTGGGGAGAGTAAGCCATCCAATGGTGTTTTTGTATTTTCATTTGACATTTGTGTCAAATGGTATCAATGAGTGGTGGGTGCAGCCTCTATTTTTGGAGTCTTGTCCTGTAGTCCTTTTCCTATAGCCCATGTCAGCGCAAGACGACTCTCCGCTGTCTCCCAGGGGTTTAAAGACAAAAAAGCCCTCTGAAGAGGGCTCTTGATCAGTTCGAGTTGCGTCGGCGCATGAGGCCCATGGATCCAGCCACAGCCCCAGAGAGCAGCAGCAGGCCCAAACCGCCCAGGGCTGGCACTGGTGTTGGGGCAGCTTGAACCACTGGCGCAGCAGTGATCACGATGGTGAAGGTTTGCTCTGCTACGTGAACTGCCTTGGCCGCGAGTGTTGGTTGCACCGCGCTATCCATAGCCATGACAGAGAAGCTATATGTGCCTGGAGTCGTGGGAGTACCGGAAATGATGCCTGTATCCGTGTCAAGCTCCAGACCTGGCGGCAGCTCGCCTGTCACAGAGAAGGTGTAAGGAGGCAGACCGCCCGTTACCTGCAGAGTCTGGGAATAGGTCGCTGCAACGACACCGCCTGCGAGCGTGATGTTTGGACCTGCACCCACAAACATCAGGTCTGCGCTAGGAATGGCTTCTGCGCTCTCGGGCGAAGCAACGCTGTCGCCGATTGCATTGGTGGCCACCACCGTGAACTTGTAGGGGGTGCCGTTAGTGAGGCCAGTCACCGTGCAGCTTGTGTCAGGCGTGGTCGCTGGAGAATCGATTGCCGATGTACAGGTTCCGCCTGGAACGCCCGTGACGGTGTACTTTGTGATGGGTGAGCCGTTGTCTGCGGGAGCAGTCCAGCTGACTGTAAGCGTTCCATCGCCAACATTGGAAATACTAACAGCGGGGACGGGCTCCGGTTTGAGTGGATCAAACCGCACATCAAGAATAACTTTCATCGATGGATTAAAATGTAACCCCTGCCAATTCACCCAAATATGGTCCTCATCAAAGGAAATCCTAGATGAGTCAAAGCCAGGCATAGAGCTGGCTTGATTTAGAGTCACTCCATAAATTTTGGGGATGGTCCCATTAATGTCATAGAACTCTGGTCCATTGAATTCGGCCTGGTTCCAAATACTATCTTGGTTAAATCCGAGCGTAATAGAAAAGGTCGATAAATCAGCATTAGTACTTGCGTCACCGAAAGAGGTAAACTCTACCCCTTCACCTACTACCGCTGTTTGCGGATTTTGGTAATAAGACGACTGAGTTGGGAATAAATGCCTTGCTTGTATTGTATGTCCAGTAAACTGCGCATTGGCTATGGAAGAAAGCGCAATGAGCGCAATGCCCACAGATTTATTGATGATGCCCATACCGACCCCCCTAAGCAAAAGTTAACAATTCGTTAACAGGCAAATGTGCATGCTTTTGTAACCATGGTCAATCCCTGAAATGAGTGATAGGGTAAACACGTATTTGCCATGAGTGCAGACGCAAAAAAGCCCGCGTCTGCGGGCTGCTGGGTGGGGGGGATGTGTCCCCGCCGGCATCGCGGCGGGGGAGGGCTGGTGTCTCATTGCGACTGAGGCTCCTTGGTTTTCCGGGCGGTACGCTTTTGTGTGGCAGGTTTGGCCGGCGGGGGAGTAGGAGAAGCTGACGGGATAGGGGCATGCGGGTAAGGATTGGCGGCAGACTTCTGCGGTCGGGCAATCCCGTGCAAGCGGTTGGCATGCTGCAGCAGCTCATCCTTTGAGTCCTCGGGCAGTTCCCGATACATCAGGACCAATTGCATCTCTAGCTTTTTAAGGCTCGTCAAATCCGCGGGGCCAGGCGAATCATCCCCGCCAGTCGAGGCAACTGCTTCACCAATGACTTTAGCCTCATTTGCGAGGGTCGAGCTGAAGTCATCAATCTGGCATCCAAAAATCTTGGCAAACTTCGCGGCCGCTGGAGCGTTGAGCGGGATCCCACCGTTGAGGTACTGACTCACCGCGCTCTGGTTGATGTCAAGAAGCACACCCAGTGCAAGCTGCCCACTTGGCAGGCCATCTCGTTTGCGCGCAGCCTTCCATTGCTCAAAGATTGCTTTTAGGCGCCGAGCATCTGCGTGCTGCTCGGGAGAGAGTGGTTGGGCTGGCATGAGGGTAGGGTATAAGTAACGCTGATTAAAATCAAACAGTCCGACTGTTGACTTATGAATTAGTCGGACTGATAATGAGGTATGCATAACCTCAAACCTATTCGACAGCTTCTTGGAGTGACGCAACGAGCTATGGCCGAAGGGCTGGGCTGCACCCAGGGCAACATCGGCAACTATGAAAAAGGGCAAACCCTTCCGCCCGATGCCGCCAAGAACCTGATTGCCTTCTCGGCAGCCCTCGGCCTGGTCATTTCATACGACCACATTTACGGCGGTGCGTCGCTTCCCAAGCGCAAGGAGGTGGCCCATGGCTGAGCAATGCACCTTCACTTTGCCTGCTGGCACCGTCTGTAAGCGCGCTGGGGTTCCGTTCAAGCTTCTAACCACAACCCAAATCGAGTGCCATCCGGAAAACTTTGATGCGATCTCGGATGGCTTCACGCCTCAGATCGATGGTCAGGCGTTGGTGTGCAGCCAGTCGGTACAGGGCTTGGACAAGCCAACTGAAGCCCAACCATTCTTGACAAGCGCCACCACCAGTAGTTCGTCGTTGGCATCCAGCTTGGATTTCAGCAAATCGCGAACCTGAACAGGAGTCCAGGTTGTGTTCACGATGAACGTCGACTCCAAGCAATTCCAGCTGCCCGGGAAGGTCTCGATGATCAGCTTTCTTAGCTCTGTGTATCGCTGTCCGAGTTTGTGTAGGTCGTATGCGATCAGTACTGCGCTCATGTCTGCCCTCCTTGAGGCTCTGGTTGCTGGATGTGTAGGAACTACCAGCATAGCTCAAGGCAGGGCGGACACCCCCGATCACAAAGCACCACCCTGACGCCGCACCCGCCGCGCCATAGCACGCCGAGCAGCACCACTCACAGGCAGCTCAGCCCCCGACACCTCTAACCGAAACACCGGCCGGGCCACACCGGCACTGTCTACCAGGATCAAGCAATGACAGAAAACACCGAATCTCTGCAAATGGCTCGGGCCCGCAACGAGGCGCGCGAAGACACCGAGCTGCGCCTTGACATTCCCAAGTGGGTCATGGGCGTCATTGATGCCGAGGGCATCGTTCGTGGCAGCGCCTCCAGCCGCAAGGAGGTAGTCAACGAAATTTTGGCTTCGTGGGCGGAGCGAAAGGTACATGAAGCAACTGTAGTTCTCCGCCTAGCAAATGTGAATCCGGCGCCTATGGATTCGAAGGAGGGTAGCCATGGCTGAGCACATCAAGACCCTCACCCCTGCAGTGCTCCATTCGCAGGCCAGCTATGCAGCTTTGCAAGGCGTCCCACTCGCTGAGGCAAATCACCACGAGCAAGGCACTCCCTTGTGGCACCTGTTTAACAACGCATACCGCCAGGCGGCTCATGCGGCTGAATGTGAGGAGGTCGAGCATGCGTAAGCAATCCGACTTTTTTGACCCTGGGAGCAAGGCTCCTGAATGGGTGTGTGTATGAGCACGCCACTGCCATGGTTCCGTGCCTACACGGAAATGATCGATGACGAAAAATTGCGCCTGCTGGCCTTTGAGGATCGCTGGCACTTCATCGCGCTGCTGTGCCTGAAGGGGCAGGGCGTATTGGACGATGCCGGCCCGCTGCTGCTGCGCAAGGTAGCCGTAAAGATGGGCATCGACACGCGCACGCTAGAAGAGGTGGCACGCCGCTTGGCCGAGGTCGGTTTGGTCGAGCGCGAGACGCTGCAGCCGCTGAACTGGAACGCTCGTCAGATGCGAAGTGATACAGACCCCACCGCAGCTGAGCGCAAGCGCCGTCAGCGTGCGAAAGCTAAGACTGGTGCGGCTTCCGAAGGCGTCACGGACGAGTCACGCGTGACCTGTCACGATGTCACGCGTACAGATATAGATACAGATATAGATAAGAAAGAAGAAGTAGTTAAAGAACTAGAAGTAGTAGGTGGTGGTCACGCTGCCGACGCTTCGCCTGCGGCTCCGGAAAAAAAGCCAAAGACCGCTACCGCTACACGCTTGCCTGATGACTGGACCCTGCTTAAGGCCTGGGGAGACTGGGCACTGCAGACACGCCCCGACATGACGCCCGAGGATGTGCGTCGAGAGGCGGATTGCTTCGCTGACTTCTGGCGCGCAAAGGCGGGTGCCGATGCCAAAAAACTGGACTGGGCTGCGACCTGGCGCAACTGGATCCGCCGCTGCGATGGCCCTAAGCCCAGCTTCCGAGGTGCGGCCCACGGCCCCGCCACATCCCTGAACAAACAAGAAGCACTGGAGGCACGTAACCGCGCTGTCGGCCAGTCATGGGTCGACAAGATGCGCGGTGGCCGCTCTATGGGAGGTGCTGCAAATGCGTGAATCCGAATTGGAAGCCTTCCGCGACCTCCTTACCGACGTGATGGCCTACTACGGTAAGGACTGCAGCGAGTTCATGCTCACCGTCTGGTGGGAAGCGCTGCATTCCTTCGAGATGGAGCAGGTCAGCTCGTCACTGCGCCGGCACGCGACTGACCCTGATCGCGGCCGTTTCGCGCCACGAGTGGCTGACATCATCAAGGTCCTGCAGGGCACCACGACAGATCGCGCTGCGCTGGCCTGGGGCAAGGTGCTGGGCGCCATGTCTTCGGTGGGCGCATACACCGATGTGGTGTTTGACGACCCTGCAATCCATGCGGCCATCGAGGACCTGGGCGGCTGGCCAAAGGTGTGCCGCACCGAGACGGCCGAGCTGTCCTACCTGCAGCACCGCTTCCAGGAGGCGCACCGCGCATACACCGAGCGCGGCCAGTTTGAGTACATGCGCCGTCTGCCTGGCGACCGTTCGCCAGACCATGAGTACACCAGCCATGGGCTGAGCCTCCCGCGTCCTGCTCTGGTAGGGGCCCGCGAAAAGGCCATCGCAGTGCTGCAGAACGGCAATGCAGGCGGCAAGACGCTGATCACTGCACTGCCGGCGCATGCCATGCACTTGCTGGCCAACGCTTCCAGGCAGGAGCTGCAGGCATGAAGACGATTCCAGCGCGGCAGCTGGAGGTGCTGACCTTCATGCAGGCCTTTTTTAAGGACAACGACCAGACCCCACCGATGGCGGTGATTGCCCAGCACTTTGGCTTTCGCTCGCCCAACGCGGCGCAGTACCACGTCGAGTGGCTGCTGCGCCATGGCTATCTGGAGCGAAACAGCCTCGGCAATCTGAAATTTTCGCGCGGCATGACTCCGCAGATGGACGCAGCAGATGCATAAGAAAAATGACCGAATTCCAGAAGGCACGCGATTGGCTTGTGACGCTGGCCATGACGCCGGGATGGTGGCACTACAGCAGGGAGCAGGCCGCACAGATGGAGAACGACGTGCAAGCGGCCGAGACGTGGGCGGGGATGCGGGAGGCCGTGCGGGCCCAGCTCAAGGCCAAGGGGTTCCGGCCGCCGCCGGCGGAGCTGGAGCCGATGTGGTGATAGCCCGGATAACGCTGCCCTGGCCGCCCAAAGACCTGAGCCCAAATGCGCGGGTCCACTGGTCGCGCCTGGCCAAAGCCAAGAAGGCCTACCGCGCCGCGTGCGCGCTGCAGGCGCAGGTGCAAGGCGTTCGCCGTCTGGCCGCCGCCAAGCTGCATGTGCAGCTCACGTTCTACCCGCCCACACGCCGCGCCTTCGACCTGGACAACGCCCTGGCGCGCATGAAGTCCGGCCTCGATGGCCTGGCCGACGTGCTGGGGGTGGATGACAAGCATTGGAGCCTAGGCATCGAGCGTGCCGGAGAATTCGGCGGGATGGTGAGGGTTGAGGTGCGTCATGGCTGAGCTCGCATTCCGCGCTGAGTGGCACACCGCTGAGCAGGGCCGGGCAAGCTGTCGTGGCTCCTTCCTGCCGTGGGTGGGCGAGCAGCTGGCCGCCGGCCGCGCGCTGGTGATCGAGGCGCGCCTCTGGGAGGACGCCAAGACCGACCGCCAGCGCAAGTATTACCACGGCGTGGTGCTCAAAACCATCGCCCAGCAGGCGCGACCGAACGGCCAGGGCTTCGACCTCAAAACCTGGAAAGAGCATTTCCGCGTGGAGTTTCTGGGGCACAAGACCGTCACCACGGTGAACCCTCTCACCGGCCGCAAGTCACGCCGCCGCCAGCGCGTCAGCACTGAAGACCTGGGCATACGGGCCTACAGCAAGCTGATCGACCAGGTCCAGGCCTTCGCCGCCACCGAGTTGAAGGTGACCTTTCCGGCGAGTTTTGACCAGTGGGAGGCAGCCATTGCCCGGGGCGACGTGGATCCAGACACCGGGGAGATTCTGGGATGAAGCGCAGCGGATTCAAGTCCCGGACCTGGGCCCCAGCAGCCAAGGCTGTGCACCAGCCGTTGGCCACCGCACCGAACTACGCGCCCGCGACCGACGCAGCCGCACCGGTGGCAAAGGGCGACTTCCTGCGCCATGAGGGCTACCGCCGCGCCGTGGCAAGCCTGCCATGCTGCGCGTGCGGCATCGTGGGGTACAGCCAGGCCGCCCACGCCAACCACGGCAAGGGCGCGGGCCTGAAGACCGACGACCGTACTTGCTTTGCGCTGTGCTTTGACCGGCCGGGCGTGAAGGGGTGCCATCCCAAGTTCGACCAGTACGAGCTTTACCCCAAGGCAGCAGCGGCCCTGGTGGCCGAGGCCTGGGGCGCCGACACCCGCCGCAAGATCGAGATGAAGGGCCAATGGCCCGCAGATCTCCCGAAGTGGCCGACAGATCAAAACACATTGAACGACTGAGAAGGGGAAACCATGACCGAAAAGCAGACCACCAGCCAGGAACGCACCACCGGCCAAATCATCTTTGACACCCTGCAGGACTTGCACCAGCAGGGGCAGGTTGCCACACGGGAGCTGCTGTGCGACCTGACCGGCTTCAAGATGACCATTGTGGACGACCACATCAGCCGGATGATCGAGAACGGCCGCGTGCATCGCCTGCGCGCCGGCGTGTTCACCCTAGTGGCGGCCATGCCAGAGCCCAGGGCCATCTCCATGACCCGCATGGGTGACGGCACCACCATCCTGGAGATCGGCGAGTGCGTGGTGCATATCTATCCGCGCGAGCGCCGCGAGTTGGCCACCATGCTGGTGGGAGACGCCGTTCAATACAGCAACATACAGGCCGGTGTAGAGGCTGGCGTCCTGGCCACCGAGCTTTCAGCGGACCTGCTGGCTACCAAGCGGGAGATGGGGAACCGGATCGTTGACCTAGAGAAGCAGCTCGCCGCCACCCGAGCTCAGCAGCGCCAGGGTGACAACCAGCTGAACCTCATCGGGGGATGACCCGCATCGAACCCGGAATGTAAAGACTCCGCAAGCTATCTCGTCTATAGTGCGGCGCTTTACATAAAAGGAGCGGGCAATGGATGCAAGTAACAATTTCGATGACGAGGTAGCGAATGAGCAAAGGCTTCGCTCACAGCTAGAGCGCAAAATCATTAAATGGAAGTGTTTCTTGGCAGTGTTTGCTTTGATCTTAGTGTGCGCGTATTTTGGTTACTTCGGAGGTCATCTCAAGCAAGACGCGACAACAGATGCAAGCAAGTGGGGATCATTCGGGGACTTCGTGGGCGGGCTAATGAACCCAGTAGTGGCCTTTGCGGCATTCTTCTGGCTTACAGAATCGGTGAAGATACAGAAGCAGGAACTGGCCGACACTAGGCGCGAACTGGCGAACGCAACCTCTGCACAGCATTTACTTGTTAAAAATGGACGCCAATCCGTCGAGCTGGCAGCTCTCACTACATTGTTGAATGTGAATAACAACGACATTGCTCGCTTTGAACAACGAATTGACGACATCAATGTGAAGCTTGCAGAAATCGAATCGTTGCGCGAGGATCTAACCGCTGACTGCAGCTCGCTGACGGCAAGGGAAGAGATGCTGAAAACTCAAAGAACGGAACTCTACAAAAAAATGAGCGTTTTGGTTATGAATGGGGAAGAGCATGCCAAAAAGGTTGAGCGAATTTTAAACCTCTGATCGAATACCCCGTCTAGGGTTAGACGCCCAAAGGCCATGCCGGAACACTAGGGCATGGCCAATCCCAAGCCAGGCACGAAGCCTGCGACCCCCAAGAAATCAAGCATCAAGCCCGCTACTAAGAAGAAGGTAGCGGGCTTGGTTGCGTCTGCTCGCCCGCCCCATGCGCTTGACCGCTCAGTCATTGATACCGTCCTGGAGAAGCTGGTAGAGGGAAACAGCCTGCGATCCATCTGCGCCGAGAGGGGCATGCCTGCCATGGCTACGTTCATGCGCTGGCTGGCAGAAGAGGGGGAAGAGGGCGACAAGCTGCGAGAGCGCTACGCGCACGCGCGCGAGGCCCAGGCAGAAACCATCGCAGAAGACATCCTGACCATCGCTGACGAGGAGTGCACGATGGTGAAGGCCAGCAAGCACGGCAGCAGCGATGACGGCGACGGTGAAACTGAGGTGATATTCGACGCGACAGCCGTTGCCCGCAACCGTCTGCGCGTAGACGCCCGCAAGTGGTTGTTGTCCAAGCTGGTCCCAAAGAAGTACGGTGACAAGGTGCAGGCCGAGCACAGCGGCCCAGGCGGCGCACCCATCGCCATCCAGTCCACTGTGACATTCGTTGAGGCGCCGACGCGCGCAGAAGGCGACGAATGAGCGCTCCTCTGTCCATCAGCGTCCAGATCCCCGCCAAGCTCGCGGGCCTGTACAAGCCCTGCCGGTACAAGGTGATGAAGGGGGGCCGTGGTGGCGGTAAGTCCCATGGCGTGGCCGAGGTGCTGCTGGAGAAGGGCGCCCGCAACCCGCTGCGTATCCTGTGTGCCCGGGAAATCCAGAAGTCCATGCGCGATTCCGTGCACCGACTGCTCAAGGACAAGATCGTCAAGCTGGGCCTGCAGGCGTTCTATGAGGTGCTGGACACCGAGATTCGTGGCGCCAATGGCACCCTGATCGTGTTTTCCGGCCTGCAGAGCCACACGGTGGACTCGATCAAGTCCTTTGAAGGTGTGGACCTGGTGTGGGTGGAAGAAGCCCACGGGGTGAGCAAGAAGTCCTGGGACACCCTGACGCCAACCATTCGCAAGGACGGCAGCGAGATCTGGCTGACCCTCAACCCGGACATGGAGACGGACGAGACCTATCAGCGGTTCATTGCTACCCCGTCGGGCGACACTTGGGTGTGCGACATCAACTGGCGCGACAACCCCTGGTTTCCCGAGGTGCTGAACGAGGAGCGCCTCAAAGCCAAGCGCTCAATGCTCAAGGAAGACTACGAGCACATCTGGGAAGGCAAGGCGCGCCGTGTGGCCGCCGGGGCCATCTACCGGCACGAGATTGAGACGCTTTATCTTGAAGGGCGCGCTCGGGATGTGCCCTATGACCCGCTGCTGCCAGTGCACACCGTATGGGATCTGGGATGGAATGACTCTATGACCATTGGCATGGTCCAGCGAGGTCCTCACGATGTCCGATTGATCGACTATATCGAGGACAGCCACCGCACTCTCGACTGGTATGTGGCTCAACTGGACAAGCGGCCTTACCGGTGGGGTACAGACTTCCTCCCCCACGACGGACGCACACGAAACTTTCAGACTGGTAAAAGCACGCAGGAACAGTTGCAGGCGATGGGCCGCAAGAGTGTCGTCGTGCAGGCTCAGACCAGCGTGGAAGAGGGCATCAAGGCAGTTCGCATGCTGTTTCCCCGCTGCTACTTCGATAAGACCAAGACCGCCCGGCTACTGGAATGCCTCAAGCGCTATCAGCGCCAAATCAACACGCAAACGAATGAGCCAATGGGGCCGCTGCATGACGAATACAGCCATGGCGCGGACATGTTCCGCTACGTTGGCCAAGCAGTTCCAGTCATGGAAACGACCTTTGGTCATGAGTACCAAGAACCTGAAGAAACCGATTGGAGGCTCTGAGCATGAATGCCGCCACCTATGACAACAGCGTCGACGAAGAGTTGATGGACAGCGCAGATAAGGCTGAATCCACCGTTAGCGGTGAGGTAACGCTCACGGAATACCAGGAATGGCTACGAGAGATGGATGAAGAGCCAGCTTGGCGTCGGACTGCTGACAAAGAGATGGACTATGCCGACGGCAACCAGCTCGACACTGAGTTGCTTCGCGCCATGAAGGAGCAGGGAATTCCACCTGCAATCGAGGATCGCATCGGCCCGATGCTCCTGGCCCTCCAGGGATATGAGACTGCAGTGCGTACTGACTGGCGTGTCACTGCCAACGGACAGCCTGGGTCTGAGGACGTGGCTGATGCCCTGAACTTTGAACTAAACCAGGCAGAAGACAAGAGCAAGGCGGACAAGGCCTGCTCCAATGCATTCCGCCCGCAAGCGGCAGTGGGCATCGGTGTTGTCGAGGTGAAGCGACAGAGCGATCCCACCAAGTATCGATACAAGTGCGCCGTCGTGAAGCGAAACGATATTCGTTGGGACTGGACGGCCGAGGAGGACAACCTCGATGACGCCCGATACCTAAAGCACGACAAGTGGCTGCACTGGAATCGGCTGGCTGCCTCCTTTCCTCAGCATGCCGAGCACATCAAGCAGATGGGGCTGCAGGGCAACAACTGGTGGCAGAGTGGCCTAGCCGGTCAGTTCATCACCGCCGGTGGTGGCTCGACAGGCCTGGAAAACGTCTGGCAGGATGGCCGAGGCTGGACCGTTGAGGAATCACGCTGGTACAACCGCGAGAACAAGCGTCTGTGTCTTTCGGCCCTTTGGTATCGCCGCTGGGAAAATGTGGCGCTGCTGCGCACACCTGATGGCCGTGTGGTCGAATATGACCCGGAGAACATCGCGCACAACGTCGGGATCGCCATCGGATCAAGCGAAGCGTTCCGCGCGGTTGTATCCAAGGTGCGGCTTAGCTACTGGATCGGTCCGCTCAAGGTCCACGATGGTCCATCTCCCTATCCTCACAATCACTTTCCCTATGCATTCTTCTGGGGCTTCCGTGAGGACAGCACCCGCGTGCCCTATGGTTATGTACGCGGCCTGATCTTCCAGCAGGACAGCCTCAACAGTGGCACGGCCCTCATGCGTTGGGGTATGGCCGCCTATCGAGTGGAGCGCACAGAAGACGTCTTGGACATGCCCGATGACATGTTCCGCCGGCAGGTGGGGCGCCGCAATGCCGACATCAAACTCAAGTCTTCGGGCTTGGCCAAGACCGGCGCCCGCTTTGAAATCAAGCGTGATGTGCAGCTCACGGACCAGCAACACCAGCTGATGAACAACTGCCGCGCAGTGTTTGAGCAGATCTCTGCTGCGCCGGCCGCGTTCACTGGTCAGAAAGGCAATGCCAGCAGCGGCTTGCAGGAGCGCACCCAGTTGGAGCAGGCCAACCAGGCGCTGGGCGTCATCATGGACAACTTCCGTGACGGCCGCCGCATGATCGGTGAGATGCTGCTTTCGATGATCATTCAGGACCTGGGTGAGCGCGAGAAGACGGTGATCATCGAGGGTGATGCCGTGAAGTCAGATCGGACAGTGGTGCTCAATCGCTTGGAGACCGACGAGTCTGGCTACACCTACCGCAGTAACGATGTCCTGCGCACCATGCTGCAGGTCCAGCTGGAAGAAGTGCCCAGCACAGCTGGCTTCCGCTCGCAGCAGCTGTATGCGTTCCAAGAGGTCATCAAGACCATGCCGGCACACTTCCAGCAAGCTGCGTTCCCGTACATGGTCGCGCTGATGGATAGCCCCTATAAGCGGGAGATCGTGGAGGCCTTGCGCCAAGCTGGTGCACAGGAAACGCCAGAGCAGGTGGAAGAACGCATCAAGCAGTCCGTGCAGGATGCGATGGTCAAGGCGGGCCACGATTTGAAGGCGCGCGAGCTGGACCTCAAAGAGCGCCTGACGGATGCGCAGATCAAGGACATCGTGGCGGCCGCAGTGTTGAAGGGCGTGCAATCCGCTTTCAGTGCGATGCAGGGCGGTGCGCAGGTTGCGCAGATGCCAATGATTGCCCCGATCGCTGATGTGATCCTGCAGAACGCCGGGCACAAGAACCTGCCCGGTGACGACCCGAACATCCCCCAGCCAGGTCAAGCGAGCGCTGCTCCTCCGCAGGGGGCGAGTCCTGGCTCCCCGGGGGCTGCTGCACAGGAAGCTCAGGCAGCTCCGGATGTCCGGCAGAACACCAGCCCTGGATTCCCACCGGTGCCTCAAACGCCTGCCTCCGGTGAGCAAGGCATCGAGACGCCAACACCCGCTGACAATTTCAGTGGCGCACTTCGGTAGTCACTCTCACGGCCACTATCAGACCGCCTTCAGTCGAGGCGGTTTTTCTTTATCCCCCGTCTAGGGTTCGCGCCATTCAGCCTTCCCAGGAACACTGCCTATTAAGCCCCGTGCCATGCATGAGGTGAAGTGCAGCAGGCTTCGGCTTGCTGCTCCAAAGGCAGATGGCGTCGCCCAAGTGGCGGCACCGGATTGCAAGGCCCATGCGGCCACGGCGATATGTGGCGGGACAGCATGACGACATCAACTAACGATACAGACTCTATTGCGGATACCGGCGATGACGCTGGTTTTTCTACCGGACAGCTCGCCCAGATGTTCAACACTGGGATGAATGGCGATACCAAGGTGGCCGACCCTGTCGATCCCACCGAGGAAAACGATGCGAAGCCAGACGCGTCGGCTGGAGGTGGCGAACCAGAGAAGACGCCAGAGGGTGGACAGGCTGCAGGTGAGGTTGAGGCTGCCAAGGATGCAGCGTCATCCGAGCAAGAACAGCAGCCCGATCCCGCCAACACGGTGATTCTGGCCAAGGATGGCAAGCACACCATCGACTTTTCGCACTTGGAGAAGGCGCGCCAACAGCGCGACGGCTACAAGGCGGAGGCGGAGGAAGCAAAGCGTCAGCTTGCAGAAATGCAAGAGCAGGCGCAGGCGCGTGCGGACGCCGGACAGGCTCCAACCAAGCAGGATCAACTGGTTCACCAGGCCCAGGCGGCAATCGATGCCGGCGTAGACCCATCGGTCTTCGGCGATTTCGATGAGGAAGGCCTCACCAAAGGCATTGTCGAGGTGACCCGCCGTAACAGCGAGAAGCTGCGCGCTGAGCTGAAGGTTGAGGTGATGCAAGAGCTGCGTGCGGAAATCGCGCCGCTCCTGCAGCAGCAACAACAAGACGCTCTTTCGTCGCATGTGAGCGCGATTCTCCAGGCCCACCCGGCAGCTCCCAGCATTCTGGAAAGCACCGAGTTCGCTGAGTGGAAAGCCTCGCATCCGAGCTACGTGCAAACCGCCATGGCTGAGGTGCTCGACAAGGGCTCCTCCAAGCAAGTGGTCGAGTTGCTCGATAGCTACAAGGCAGCCAACACGCAAAAGAGTCCAGAAGTAGCCCAGCCCCAAGCCACCCAAGCGGCAGCGCAAAAGGTGGTGGAACAGCTGAAGCCGCCAGTGCCCAACAGTCCTACGGATATCCCGGGCGGACGAACGGGTGGTGGCACTTTGGCCGAGCGGCTGGGAGCCATGAATGAGGTGGACTTGTTCAACGCGGTCAACAACGGAGAGATCTCCGAGAGCCAGCTGAACGCCTACCTCTCCCGCAAATCCTGATTTACCGAGGTACACATATGAGCAAAACGCACACTTCTGGTGATGATGCCAAGAAGCTAGTCCAGCAGGCGATGGGTGTCTTCATTGGCACCCAATCGCGCAAATCCAACATCAACCGTCTGACGGGCAAGATGCCCCAGATTGAAGACGTTGCCAACTCGATCTCCAACCAGTCGAGCAACTCCATGCCTATCGTCCAGACCATGGACCTGGGCAAGGGCAAGGGCGACGAGGTGAAGTTCAACTTCGTCAACCCTGTCGGCGGCATCCCGATCATGGGCGGCGAGATGGCCGAGGGCCGTGGTGAGGGCGTGTCTCTCTCCGAAGACAAGCTGCGCGTGAACCAGGCACGCTTCCCGCTGGACCTGGGCGATGTGATGGACGAAATCCGCAGCCCCGTGGATATCCATCGCATTGGCAAGCCGCTGCTGCAAAGCTCCATGGACAACTACGAAGACCAGATGGCCTTGGTGCACATGGCCGGCGCTCGTGGTTTCCACAACAACATCGAATGGCGCCTCCCGCTGGCCAGCGATCCTCGCTTCGGCAAAGTGGTGACCAATCGTGTGAAGGCTCCCACGAAGAACCGTCACTTCATGGTGGACAACGGCACCATTGCGCTGTTCAAGGACAACGCCGGCGAAGTCGATCTGACCACGGCAGATGCCATGAGCATGGGTGTGGTGGATTCGTTGGCCGCTTACCTGGACCAGATCGTGGCGCCTCCACCTCCTGTGGAGTTCGAGAGCGACCAGGCCGCCAAGGACAGTCCATTCCGCGTGCTGCTGTGCTCGGCTGCCACCTACAACCTGTTTACTGCGGACCCTAATTTCCGCAACTACCAGGCCAATGCGCTCGCCCGCGCCCGTTACGCCAAGGACCACCCGCTCTTCACCAATCCAGAAGTGGCCCTGTGGCGCAATACGCTGCTGGTGAAGATGCCCAAGCCCGTTCGCTTTTACGCCGGCGATGCCATCAAGTTCTGCAGCGCTTATGACAGCGAGGCTGAAAGCACGACCACGGTCCCTGCATCGTTTGCCGACAAGTTCGCGGTGGACCGCAACATTCTGCTGGGCGGCCAGGCCCTGGCCAAGGCTTACGCCAAGAGCCGCCATTCGGGCTGGCCGTACTTCTGGAAAGAAGCGCCCAGCGACTTTGACGACAAACTCGAAATCATGATCGGCGCGATCCTGGGTATGTCCAAGATCCGCTTCGCAGTCGATGTGGGCGACGGCCGCACTGAGTTCACCGATCACGGCGCTGCTGTGGTGGACGCTGTGGTGCCAATCATCGGCGCGCGCCAGTAAGTACGACCGCAGGAGCTGGATTGATCCGGCCCTGCCGTCTCGCACAACACATTTCTCAAGGAGCCTGACATGGCCAAACTCAAGATTGACGGTTCGAGCCGAGCACGCTTCGGCAACAAGCCATTCGGCAATGAAGCAGTTCATCGCCATTCCCTAGAAACCGGTGCCACCGGCATTCTGCTGAACTCCCGCGATGCCACCGTCGCACTGGCGGTGAACGATGTGATCACCGTGGGCCTGCTCCAAGCTGGCCTGGTTGCTGACACCGTGAAGATCATCGTATCCACGGCTTTCGGCGCCGGCGTGAAGTGCTCGCTGGGCTTCGCCTATGCCGATGGCGTGGACAGCACAGCTCTGCCACAGGACGCTGCCTACTTCGGCACGGCCATCGACATCAGCGCTGTCGGTGAAATCGCTGTGCCCCTGAAGAAGAAGCTGCTCCCTCTGCCCAAGGATGCATTCCTGGTGCTCACGATCACCGGTGCCGCCGTGGCTCAAGCAGCCTATGCGGATGTGGTGGTCAAGGGCGAACTGCTGGGCGCTGAGTAAGCGCCGCGAACGGGGAGGGGCCTTGTGCCCCTTTCCCCAACCAGGAGGATCCACATGAATACGCCAGTCCAATACATTGGCCGCAAGCCCACCTACACCGATCTCCTCTATGGAACGGGGCTGACTTTTGTGCCAAACCAAGTACGACCCCTGCCAGAACGCTTGGCCGCCAAGTTCCTGCGCCACAGCGATCTGTTCCGTGAGGAGCGCCAAGACGACGAGCAGCAGGACGAGCAGGCGCAGAAGCCTGAGCGGAGCGATACTCCGGCACAGCAGGAAGATGACACCGCTGCATTGCTGGCCGCCGCCCAAAAGCAGCAGGACGAGCAGGCGCAGAAGGATCTGGAGCGAGCCGGGCTGATGGACCAGGTGCGAACCATGACCAAGCCCGAACTGCAGACTCTGGCCAAGGATCGCTGGAACCAGGTGCTGGCCAAGAACCTGACGCTGGAAAGCACCCGTGAGCGCGTGCTCCAGTTCGTTGACCAGTATGGTGCGGCATGAACCTCCAGCAGCTGATCAAGCGGTTTCGGCGCGATGCGATGGACATCGCTGCTGGGGAGCTTTGCACAGACGCTGACATCACCGATTGGCTGAACGAGGCGGAGCGTGAAGCGGCGATTCGCGGCCGGCTGCTACTGGAAGACATGAACACCAGCTTGTGCACGCTCAAGGTGTTGGCCGGCCAGTCCAGCTACCGGCTGCACCCCAAGGTCTACGAGATTGCTCACCAGGCCTTCTTCCCAGATGTTGGCCAAGGCCCGTGCTCGCTGGAGCTGGTAACCCGGGAGAAGCTCGACCGCGTGCAGCATCGCTGGCGAGAGCTGCCAGCCGCAGATCCGCGCTGGATGATCCAGACCGATACGGCGGTGCGCCTGGTGCCAGTGCCTTCCCAGGATGGGGAGTTGCGCATTGAAGCGTATCGGCTGCCCATGAAGGACATGTGCTCGCCGACCGACAAACCAGAGATTCACGAAGCACACCATGTGAAGCTGGTGCTCTGGGCACTGTTCAAGGCATTCAGTGCGCCCGATGGTGACCTGTTCGATGGCTCGCGCGGAAAAGATTCATATGCCGCCTTCGAGGCATATTTCGGGCCAAGGCCTGACGCCGATCTGCGCCGCAGCACCCGCGCAGACGAAGTGCAAACCACTGTCGTACAGACGTTCTAATTTTCAGGAGCCAAGATGGCCAACCCAAACCAAGACAAGAAGCAGGCGCGAACCGTTGGGCTCGGGGTAGGCCCTTTGCTCGACGCCGCTGCCATGGCGCAGTTGCAGAACCAGCAACCAGATTCACTTCCCGGGATGTTCAAGCCCGGTGAGTTCGTTCTCCCTCCTGATACCGTTCATGCTCTGGGTGGCAAGGCCGTCCTTCAGGATGCAGTGAACAGCACTCACACCCCCGGCAACTCTGGAGCCATCGTCCCTGCAGGCTTCAAGCCTGAGATGTTCTTCGCCCAAGGCGGCGCACCGGAAGACGAGATCAAGAAAGCGAACAGCTTTGGCGATGCTGCAGGCGCCACTGCAAGCCCTGGCATGCAGGTTGCGCAGCCGCGCTCGCAGCAGATCGCTGACAAGATGCTTGTTGGCCCTGCCAGTACCAGACAAGAACTCAACAAGCAGCAACAGTTGGGGCGTCAGTACCAGACCGCTCTGGGCAACGAACGCTATGAAGCGGGCGCTGCACAGATGGCGCAAGAAGCCCGGGATGCTGCATACAAGCGGCAGACCCGTGCGTTCGGCGCCTCGCCTCTGTACAACAGCTCTACCGTTCCGGATACAAGTAAGGCCCAGCCTGCTCTTGATGCGTGGGACAACAGCAATCCGCAGTACAAGCCAAGCACGGGCAGTTCGACAGCGGCTGCACCGGCATCTGCAGCGGCGTCCAGCAACCAGTCATCGGGTGAGATGGGGCCGCCGGATCTCTCCGCGTTAAGCAGAGGCACAGCTGCGTTGTTTCTGCCGAGCACGCCGACAGCCGCGCCCGCGCCCGGACCTGCTCCAGCGCCAGGCCCCAACAATGCGGTAACGAAAAACGGCAACAGCTACAGCGGTACGAACGTGGCAGGGGACATCTCGATCAATGGCGGGGCGCCTTCGGGTAGTTTTGTGGGCGGCGTCGGGGCTTTGCTTCAACGCTCCAGTCCACAATCCCCTGCAAGCCAGGTGCCCCAGTTCAACTCCCCGCAGGTAGCCCACAGTGGCAACGACTGGGAAGCTCGAAACAACCTGCGTAACCTGGAAGTGTCAGCCAGCTCCATCACGAACAATGGTGGTCGCTACGATTCTCGGCAGGGCCGCAACAACGCTGGTCCATCGGTAGCTCAGACCGCGTACCAAGATGCCCTAAGGGCAGACCTGACTGCCCGGGGCGTGCAGCCGGTTCTGGATAGTCAAACCAACCAACTCAACTCCAACCTCCAGCGCGAGGGCATGCAGCAGCGTGGTTCTGATTTCCGTGGCGGTGTGCACGCTCTGCTCGATCAGCAGAGGATTGACCAGGCAGGCGTTACTGCCGGCTACGCAAACCGCGCGGCTGGCCAGGCAGAGCAGATGCGTGATCGCATCATGAACGAGACCGATCCTGCCAAGCGTCGCGCGCTCACCGACACGATGATGGCTATGGAAGGCAAGCAGACGCAGGCCGATCCCTACCTGGTCGTGCCAGGTGGCCAGCAGGTGGATGCTGCCAGCGGCCGAGCCTACAACACGCCCTCGACAGTGTTCAACCGGCAGACGGGGCAGTGGGTGCAGCAGCCAGGGCAGTCGGGCAACCTGCCAGCGGGCATGACCAAACAGGTTGGCACCTCGGGTGGGAAGCCGGTGTACGAGGATGCCAGCGGCAACAGGTTCGTTGCTGGTTAATCGAGCTTGCCAGAGAAGGGGTTCAACTTCTGCGGCTCGTCATACAGCCTCCGACAAGCAATAGCCACCAGCGTGGCAGCCTGATTGCTCCGAGTGTCCACTGCCTTCTTGGCGGTGCACTCGGCCCCTGATTTGTAGCCCAGCACGCCACGGCCCGAGCCTTGAGGTATGGCCTCGATGCCGCCGGGGTGCTAAGCCAAGCACGACTGCATGATCGCGTGGGCCGCAACGTCGTTCTGCGTGGCAGGTGCCTTGTCCAGGATGCAGGTGGCGTAGTTCGCGGCCATGGCAGGTGAGGCTAGGAGCAGGGCTAGGGCGGCTAGGGTTGGGCGCATGGGCGCATGGGCGGATGGGCGGATGGGCGGATGGGCGGATGGGCGGATGGGCGGATGGGCGGATGGTAGCGCAAATGCGGGGAGAGCCGTCGAGGTGCCTGGAGGGTGGAGGCTGGTGGCGCGCTGACCACGCAACAAAAAAGCCCTGAGGCGATTGTGGGGCGGGGATACACCTACACTCTCTTTGAAACATTTCAATACATAAATTGGTCTTTGATCTTAGAATGCGCTCCAGTTGTTCTACATCTGGAGATGAAATGAAGAAGTTTTTGATCGGCTTGGGCTTGTCAGCTGTTGCAGCGCACGCAAGTGCCACCTATACGATTTTCCTGACTGAAGTTGGCACGGATGTCGTCGCTTCTGCAAGCGGGACAGTCGACACAACTGGGATGACGGCGGTTGCTGCTAACATTGATTGCACGGGCACCAACCTTGGGGCGATAGTTACTACCGGTACACTTTGCATGGGCTCAGGAAGGTCCGGCATCATGCTTGCCTCAGCTATTACGAACCCTCAAGCTTTTGGTCCAGGCACAGTCGTTTCAATGGGAGACTCAGGATCTGGTGACCCAGTTTATTTTAGTGCTAACACCCTTTATTTGCCTGCTAACTATGTTTCAGGTTCTACCCTCGTTGGCTCAAACACTTACGCAGGAAAGACTCTGGCTACGCTGGGCGTTACTGCAGGGACGTACACCTACAACCTGACTTCTGGCGACAAGATCGTATTGAACATCGGCGTTGCTGAGTTGTTGTTCCCAACGCCGTCTACGATACCTGTGGGGCAGATCGGCGCTGCATATAGCTTGCCGTTGGCCGCTACAGGCGGTAGCGGTGAGATCAGCTATCAGCTCGAAAGCGGCACGTTGCCCGCAGGTTTGAGTTTGAACACAACCAGCGGCTTGATCAGTGGCACTCCAACTGAAGCTGGGTATTACTCAGTTTCTGTGTTGGCCAAAGATGGCGCAAATCAGCAAAAGAGCGTTTCGCTGTTCATTGTTATAGATCCCCTTGATCTGGTCATCCAAAGTATGACCTTGCCAGGTGGCACCGTTGGGACTGCGTACAACTCGAACATTGTGGTCACAGGAGGTGTTGCGCCTTACAGTTTCACTGTTGAAGGTGAATTTCCTGACGGACTGAATCTCAACCCCGAAACTGGCGCAATAACCGGCACACCGACCAAAGCCCAGACGAGCAACTTCAGCATTACTGTCACGGACAGCTCTGTTGTTCCCACAGCGGTGGCCGTTAACGCAGTCAAGGCGGTTAGCACGCTCACCCAGAATTTCAGCATCACCATAAATGCTGCAGCGGTCGTGCCTGCGACGGCTACGCCTGTGCCAACACTGGGTGAGTGGGGCATGATTTCTCTGTCGGCTTTGCTGATGGGGCTGTTTGGAGTGGTGCAGCGTCGCAAGCGCAAGCTCTAAGTCAGCAACGCCAGTCAATTGCCATAGCTATGGGCAGTTGACTAGTTCAGGGTCTGAGACCGGTATTTCCCGGACTCAGGCTTTTTCTTTGAGTTTGCTCCGTCGGGTGCAACTTCACGCTACGGATCATCTCCGATGCAGCCCTTCTCTAAAAAGGTGGCCGCCGATCTCGGCTAAGGAGAACATCTCTTCCTCCGAGATGCTCCCCTCGATCTCGGCCATGAACTGCGCGAGGAGCACCATCGCTGCATCTGGGTCGCAGGGGATGCCCAGCTCGTCCATGCGCTCGGCCTGATGGCGGAAGGTCTCGATGTAGGGGTCTACTGGGTTGGTCATAGCTGCCTCCTCTTTGGATGCTACAGCGCAGGCAAAAGAAAAGCCACCCGGAGGTGGCTTGGACATTTCACTGGATGTTAAAAAACCCGCGCTTTGAACTGACCCCCAGAAGTTAGGCAGCGTCGTCCACTGCCGCCTGCTTCCTGCCGCGCGGGATCTCGTAGTGTTGACCTGGAAAGAAGGCTCTCTCGATCTCGCGAAGCCTGTTCACACCGAGGCCCTTGATCTTGAGAAGCTCAGACGGCTCCACCGCCTTCAGTTCCTCAGGAGTCGTGATTCCAGCGCTCAGCAAGGCCATGACTATGGACGGGTCGAGGGCGCCATTAAGAGATGAGCCGTGGATGTGTCGCACCGGCGAATAGACCCGTGCCGGTGTGAACGACTTCCCTGGGAAGAACGCTTTCTCAATCGTTCGGAAGCGGTACATGCCCAGGCCCCACATCTTCACGAGCTGATGCGGATAGGCACTGCGCAGCGCTTCTACCGTATGAATCCCATTCCTTTCGAGAATACGCTTCACTCGGGGCTGAAGTACGTCACCCAGGGGTGTTTCCGCTTGCGGCGTGGTTGTGTCTTCTTTCATATGCACGCATCATAAATTTGAACGCGGAGTCATCCTAACTCCTGGACCCAGCTTGTGCCGACTCCCTATCTGCCCTCTGGAGTTCCATGAGCAAGCGCCATAGAGCCGGTCGGTACTTAGATTTCCCATCAAGGGTATCGCTCTTCAGATCGTCCCGGAAGTCAGGTACATAGTACTGGCCAGGGAAAAGAAGCGCTTCAATCTTCGTGAACGCACGGGGACCTATGTCGGACATTTGGAGCAGCCCCTCGGGGTATAGCCGTCGTACCTCTCCCATGGTCGTCATCCCGTTTCTAGCAAGGGCCCTCCAAAGTCTTGGAGGCAAAATTTCCTTCAGCGATACGCATTCTTGATCGTGTGTTTCGTCGGTCATCCAATTCATGAATAAGATCATACAAATCAGAACTGACGAACACTTACAAATCGATGTTTTTAGTTGCTTTCGCAACAGAATTGGAAAGAAGATGTGACAGATGCTCATGAAAAAGCCCTCTGACGAGGGCTCTTGGTCAGTTCGACTTGCGTCGGCGCATGAGGCCCATGGATCCGGCAACCAGCCCCGAGAGCAGCAGCAGACCAATGCCGCCCAGGGTAGGGACTGTCTTAGGGGCGGTTGGTGGAGGAGGCGCTGTCACAGTAAATTCTTGCGTCTGAGTGCTACTCGTTCCTGTGAGGGTAGCGGTCACGGAGTACTGGCCGGCGGGCAATCCAGCACCTTGAGTGCTGTAGGTATTGTCCGGATTCAGAGTAGCCTGAATGTTTTCGACATATCCATTAGGACCAGTGATAACAAGGTCTACAGTGGTTGATGTCCCGGGGTTCGCAACTGACCCAGAGTACACAGGCTTGGTAAAGGCTGGCAATGTTCCAGGATTCGTCAGAGCCAAACTTGAAGGCGGTTGTCCTGCCACAAGTAGTCCATCGACGGCGAGTCCGGACTGATAACCGTTGTCAGACCAATTGACCACACCTACCTCTAATCGATATGCCCCAGGATTTGCGACCACGTAGGTAGCTTCAACCCAACCGGAATAGCCACACCCGTCGTCCCAGCATCCGCCAGAGCCATCGTTGACAGTTCCTAGTGGAGCCCAAGTGGGTGCCCCCGGAATGATTGGAACGCTTGGAGGTGTCAACGTAGCTTGATGTGGAGGCATTCCGTTGCCTGGAACGACCGATGCTACCGGGTCAGTTCGAGCAGTGAAAAGAAGTGCCACTTCATTTCCAGAGCTGTCCAATAGTCTCGCCCAAGCAAAATCTGAAAATTCTCCACCGTCACTGGTCACGTAGTTGAATTGGAAACTAACAGGCGAGTTTGATGCAGGAACTGCAAACGTTGGAGATGTGTATGTAGCGCCGCTTTTTACGTCAGCCGTCGGAACCCCAGTGGGGAGATTAGACGTTTCAAAATCTGGTGGTGTGGCACCGCCTGAGCTTTGCTGAGTACTGACCCACGCATACCCGGTGGTGCCTGCAACAGGCGCGTCAGTTACGACTCCATCGGCTGTTGATGTACCACACCCAATCAGATTGCTGCATGTCCAGCCAGTGGTGTCAATTGCCCAGGATTGGGCGGAAAACACTAATCCGGCTGTAGCCAATAGAGTCGTAATTTTCATCTTTTCTCCTGAGAGTTGAGCTCCGAATTGAAGCGGGTGAACACATCCTTCACGATTGTTATTCAGTGCTTTGAATTGCTTGAAGGAAAGGGGTGTTGGAAGGACCAAGCAATGATGGTCGGAATTTTCTATAAAGCTATAAATTTAAACAGATTGTTGCGCACTGTCCATCACTGAAATTAGTGACAGGGATAACCCGAGCTAATAACAGCAGGACGCAAAAAAGCCCGCGTCTGCGGGCTGCTGGTCACTGTTCTCCCTGAGGGATCAAGCGCTCTTCTGTGGAACTCTCCGCACCCTTGCGACGCCTAGCATGCCGAGCAAAGTCGTCAGGAGAATCAGACCCCATCCTTGAACTGACGGAACTGTTTTGGGGGCTGTTACCACCGGTGCAGTCCAGGTTACATCCAATGTGTTTGAGGTGATGGTGTTCCCAGCCAAAACGAATGAAGCTTCTATGGTGTCGGTGCCTACACCACCATTGCCAGCGTATGTGAAGTTGACCTTGCCTTCAGCATCAGTAGTACCGGTGAACGTAGCTCCAGCATTTGGGCCGGCGGTGACAGTGAAGGTGACACTGACATTTGGCTGGGGCACTCCGTTGTCATCGTTGATGACGGCTTGAGCAGTGTGCTGCGCACCCACGGTGTGCGTGTCGACAGTCTGGCTCAGCAGGATGCCTGCGCCGATGATGGCAGGAGAAGAGCTTTGGAAGTAGGCAAAGAAAATGTTGTCGTCTGACGAGGCATTGATGGTGTACGTAGAAATCGATGTCGTGCTTGAACTTAAAAACGGCAACAGAGAATAAAGTTCATCATCTGAACGTGCATTGGTTGAAGGTGCCAATGGATCTGCGGGGTTGTCATTGCTGTCGCCCAGTCCCCCGACAGTGATGAGAGCGCCATCGCTGTGTTCGCCATCGTCGTCTCCACCTGCAGATGATGTGAGGGTTTGACCATTGACTTGAACAACGCTGTTTTGGCCAGTAGTTCCTTCCTGGTATCCAAACGAGATACCTAATCCCATATCAAGCTGCGAACCAGGGACAGCAGGGTCGATAGGTGAGGCAAGCGTCACGTTAAAGGTGTCACCCATGATCTCCTGAGCACCAAAGTTCAACAATACGCTTGAAGCCTTTGGCTGGCTGGGATCATCAAAAACCACAACCAAAATGCTTCCATCAACAAGACTGCTTCCAGCGACGGATTCATCCACTTCAATTCCACTTATTCCTACAGCAGCAGGATCAAGAATTGGTTTGATGATGCTGGTGACATCCGCACGATAGTTGTTAGATCCAATGCCGTTTGGAAGAGACTCGACCCAATTGACCGGCTGCCCAGCAAGCGATATGGATGCGTTTGCAAGTACGGCTCCCGAGAAACCACTACTGGCCGTCATCAGGAAAGCAGTTTTCACTGTTGCCGAAGAACTTGGCTTATTCACATCGATGTTGCATTTGTCTGAGACGGTCCCGCAGCCATCAACCGACAGTCCTAGTTTTCCCGTTGCGCTATAGAAATTGACCAGTGCAGCATGGGCTGGTGCCGCCAGAAGGGCGAATGCGGCTGCAGAGGCTGATAGGACGGAGCGCATCTTAGGTTTAGTTAATTGCATCACTTTAGTCTCTCTTTACGCAGTGTGAATTAGTGAATAGTGTGTAATTGCTTACATGAGTATACGTATTCAATTGATTTATGACGAATGTATTTTTAAAACACAATGTTCATCACTGCGGAAGGTTGATGCTGGTCAAGTAAATTCCGGCGCACTGTCTGCTTTTCGCTTCCACCCTGTGGGGTTCGACTCTCATCGCACCGGTGGTGACACTGGAGCATGGCTACTGCAAACCTCCAACCATTCTCCGGTCAGCTTGACGCGCCTTCAGCAAAGACAGGGGCGGATGGCCCATGGTCAAACTATGTGAACAAGTCTCAGGCTGGTAGCGAGACTGGTCCGTGGAGTGCCTATGGCGGCCTTAAGTCTTTCGATGGAAAGCTCGACGGTGAGAAAGACACCGGCGGCGTAGTCTCCGACCTAGCCAAATCCGTCAAAGTAGGCGTGCAGCGCCTGCCGGGCATGGCCGCTGGCCTGGCGGATCTTCCGATTGCCGCAGTCAGCGGCGCCCGCCCGGTAACGGCAGCGGCAGATGCCATCGGCAAGGCCACGGGCTTCCAGCCTGGCAAATGGGCCGACGAAACCAAGTTCTCTGCTGGGCACGAGCAGGGCCGCAAGGCGGTCGACGAAGCCTGGGAGCAGGGCGATGTCGGCTCCATTGCCAAGGCCTACCTACAGAACCCTGGTTACACGGCTGGCCAGGTGGCCGAATCTTTGCCAGGTATGGTGACTGGCGGTCTGGTCGGTCGCGCGCTGATGGGCGCCGGCGCGGCAGCGGCAGCCGGTAATGCCGCCGGCGGCGCCGCGCGCGCCGCTGTGCCTGGGTATCTGGAGAGGGCTGTGGGCCAAAAGCTGGCCGTGCCGATTGCCGCCGGCGCCGGTGAAGGTGCCATCACCGCTGGCCAGCAGATGGCTCAATACGAGGGCGACGACCAACAAAAGAACGCTCTGGCGTCTCTGGGTGCTGGTGTCGGCACCGGTGTGCTGGGCGCCGTGGGTGGCCGGCTGGCCAACAAGCTAGGCCTGGAAACCGCAGAGACTGCCATCGTCAACGCAGGCAAGGGCCGGCTGGCAGAGGGCGCGGGCAGATCTTTGGCCGGGCGTGTTGCCGGCGGCATGGTGTCCGAGGCCGTTCTGCAGGAGCTGCCTCAGTCCACCCAAGAGCAGATGTGGCAAAACTATGCCGAGGGCAAAGACATCTGGGACGGCGTGGCGCGCGCCGGCGTGGAAGGTGCCATCGCCGGTGGTGTCATGGGCGCCGGTGCCAACATTCGTGGCCGCCGCACTGAAGGCGAGCATGCCAACGACCTGGCCCGCGATGCGGCCGCCAGCGCAAACGGCTTGGCCGAAGATGCGCAGAACCAGCCAGCACCCCTGATGCTGGGCAATGCGCCCCCCGACCAGATGGTGTCCTTCCCTGATGGAAGCGTGGGCCGGCGCGGCGAAGTCGAGAGCTACCTGGCCAACCTGCCCGAAGACCAGCGTGAGCAGGAGCGCTTGCGCCTGATGGGCCAGCAGTTCACAGAGGTCAACGACCTCCAGGCGCAGCAGGCGCGCCGCTGGTGGGAGAACTACGGCGAGGATGGTGCCCGTGCGCAGCGCCCCGACTACCTGGCTGAGGTGCAGCAGGCCGTGCGCAGCGGCACGCCTTTCAGCACGCAGGAGACCGTCGACACAGTACGCAGCGCCATGGAGGACGCCTGGCTACAGCAGCATGTTCAAGCTGAGGCCACGCCGGAGTCTGCCGCCGCGCCTGCGCAGGCAGCCGACGCCATCGGCCAGCAGCTGCAGGCAGAGTTCGACCAGGCCGGCCAGGATGCGGCCGTCGCAGCGGTGGACGCGCGCGTGCGCACCGGTCGTGTGCTCACTGGCTTGCAGAACGTGCTGGACGCCGGCGCCGACAACTCCCTGCAGGTGCTGTCCCGCTTGAATGATTCCCTGGTGCGCATTGGCGAAGACCCGCTGCAGCCCGGCGAGGTGGCGCGCGTGCGCCGCATGACCGATGCCTACATGGGTTTCAAGGGAGCAGGGGAGGCTGCGCCATTGCCATCGGCCCCGCGCCGCCTGGCCGACATGAACGCTGATAACGCAGCGATGGAATCCTTGATCCCAGAGCGGCAAATGTCCGAGCGCATGGGGCTGAACCCGGCCGCTGGCCCACTTTCCCGCGCCGCAGTGACCGCTGTTGATGGAGCAGCAAATGCCCAAGCTTCCCAAGGATCGCTGGCCCGAGCCGCCCAATCCATTCCCGCAGCCAGAGCCCTTCCCGTGGAAGCCGCTGGGCCTGCACCAGTTTCCCAACCCGTAGGAGCAGCCCTTGTCCCGCAAACCGATCAAGCCCAGCAAGTCCCAGCGCAACGCCCGCAAACAGCAGGAGCGCAAGCAGTCCAACCAGAGCCGGCGGGGCTGAACGATGGCAGCGCCACGCCTCAGAACACTGGAACGCAAACAACGCCAGCGCCAAGCGCGCAAAGCCAAGCGGCGCCTGCAGCGCAAGAAGTAGCCGCCCAAGCACCGGCGCGGCCTGAGAACTGGCGCTCCAGCATGCTGCGCGCTGCACCGGTGGCCCGCGCCCTGGGCATCGAGACGCGCGGCAAGCGCCTGGCAGAGGTTGTTGCCGAGGTGGATGCAGCAGATGCGCAGCGCACTGGCGTGGCGCCGGCGGACACAGGTAGAGCAGACGAAGGCTTCGCGACGAGCAACGAGGGCAGCAACAATGATCCAACCACACCAGATTTACGGGTGGCAGATGTCGGTGCGCAAGGCGCTAACACTGCTGCGGCAGACGGGCGAAGTGACGCGGCTTCAAGCCAGGCAGCTGGACAGCCTGCTGCGCAGCCCGCCAGAGGACAACGCGCTGATGCCAGAGAGCCTGGTGCCTCTGTGCCTGAAGCTGTACCTGGCCGAAGTGGCACCGGCGAATCAGCTGCCAACCTGAACAACACTCAGACCGAAGCCGCGCAGTTCAGCCGTGGCACCCCTGGCATGACGCCGGAGCTGGCCGCCGCGATCATGCGCATCAAGATGCCCGCCACCGTGGATACCGTGCGCGCAGCCGTACGAGACCTGGTCGGTGGCCTTGGCACTCTGCCCAACCGGCTGGGCCGCGTGGTCGTGGCCACATCGGCGGAAATCCGCCAGACCTGGGAGCCCCTGATTGGGCCCGTGGCCATGGAGGCCGCCGGCGACACCGGTCGCGCCCAGGGCTTCTACGACCCCAAGACCAAGACGGTGTTCCTGATTGCTGACCACATCCAGCGTGGCCAGGAGGCGGGCGTTGTAGCGCACGAGCTCATGCATAAGCACGGCGAGGCGGTGTTGGGCGCCGAGGGCTGGCAGCAGCTGCACGGGATGATCGAAGGCTGGGCCAGCGCGCCAGAGGGCAGCATGGAGCAGCGTGTCTACAGCGAAGCCCAAGCTCGCGTGCAGTCATCCATGCCAGAAGGTGCACAACAGCAGCAGTATTCCTCGCAGGAGTTGTTCCCCTATGCCGTGCAGGTGGCGTTGGAGATGGGCGTACGGCCGAACCTGTTGGCGCAGCCAGGCACTGTCGCCCGCTGGCTTGGCCAAGTGCGCGCCGCGCTGCGTCAGGTGTGGGCGAAGATCACCGGTAAGCCAGGCCAGTTCGAGGCGCAGGACATGGTGAACCTGGCATTCGGCATCGCCCAGCGGGAGAACCCAGAGCATGCCGGCGAGCTGGATGGCTCGATTGCTCCGTTGCGCACAGCGACCAACTTCCTGCAGGCGCGCCAAGCAGTGAAGGAATTCCAGGGCAGCGAGCTGACAAATGCGTCCACGGGCATGACTGCTGTGCTTGCACGCAACAGCTTGGACAAGATGCTGAGCGGCAAAGCTGTGGCCAAATCCGAGACGCCGGCCACGCATGCCATGGCGGTTGCGAATGCTGACAGCCTGTTCGAGCGGGCAATTCTGGGATGGAGCAAGGAGGACCGTGCCGGCGACCCGAACATTCGGGCCATTCACCGGTTCTTTGCCCCGCTGGATGTCGATGGGCGCACCAAGCTGGTGAAGCTGACGGTCAAGGAAAGCGTGAGCGCGGATCGCCAGAACCCGCTGTACACGATCGAGGCAGTGGAGCTGAATGAAAAGATGCCAGGGGATGCTTGGCTGGAGGCTGCTGCCCGCGAAGATGGGGTGAGCCTGGACGAAAAAAGTCCCCTGCAGCGGGGAGTAGGTCGGCAGGATGACCAGCAAGCTGGCTCCCGAGCAACCCTCACGTCGCCCCACGGTTTTACCCCGGGCGACTCTGCAGAGGACTTGCGTAGTTTAGCGCAAGAGGTGGAGCGTCGCAATTCTGCCCCCTCACAGGCGCCGGATAAGGCGGAGCCCCCCAAGGGATCGGGAGGCGAGGGAGTGCAGTTCAGCCGCGCCGCCACAGCCACGATCACCGACAACTACAACCCATCGCAGAAGCAGGCCGCAGAGAAAGCTTTCGGCGCCGTGGCCAAGCAGACGGTGGCCGAGCGTGCCAAGGAGATGCGTTCGAACCTGGGCACCAAGCTGCGTCAGGGCCTGGTCGACCAGTTCGCCCCCATCAAGGAGGTGAGCGAAAAAGCCTATATGCTGGCCCGCCTATCCAAGGGCAGCGACGGTGCGGTAGAGGCCGCCTTGCTGTACGGCAAGCCATTCCTGAAAGACGGCGTGGCCGATGTCAACATCCAGGATGGCGGCTTTGCCAAGGTGCTGGCCAGCCTCAAGGGTGAGCACGACCGCTTCTTCCAGTGGGTGGCGGCTCAGCGCGCCGAGCGCCTCAAGGCCGAGGGCAAGGAGAACCTGCTCACGGACCAGAACATTTCTGCCCTGAAAAGCCTCAACGCCGGAACATTTGAGGATGGCACGCCGCGCATGCCGGCCTACTCAGCGGCCCTGCGCGAGCTCAACGCCTTCAACGAGGCGGGGCTCAAGATCGCCAAGGAGTCCGGCTTGATCGACCAGGCCGCCATGGACCTGATGAAGGACCAGCCCTATGTGCCGTTCTACCGCCTGATGGAGGACGGCGACATCAAGGGCGCCAGGTTCAGCTCGGGCCTGATCAACCAGCAGGCCTTCAAGAAACTCAAGGGCGGCAACCAGCAGATCAACGCCGACTTGCTGCAGAACACTCTGTTGAACTGGGGCCATCTGTATGCGGCGGCCGCGCGCAACCGCGCTGCGCTGGCCACGATGAAGGATGCCGAGGGCATGGGCATTGCCTACCAGGTGCCGGCCGACACCAAGGGCGCCGTGAAGGTGATGCGCGATGGTGTGACCGAGCACTGGATGATCGAAGACCCCTACCTGCTGGACGCTGTGTCCGCGCTGCACTACACCCCGAGCAAGCTCGCCCAAGGCATGGCGCCCTTCAAGCGGCTGCTGACCATGGGTGTGACGATCAATCCCACGTTCAAAATCCGCAACCTGATCCGCGATTCACTGTCTGCCATGGCGCAGTCGGACTTGGGCTACAACCCGTTCGCCAACGTTGCCCAAGGCTGGAAGGCCATGGACAAGAACAGCCAGACCCAGGCCTCGATGCTGGCATCCGGAGGCATTATCAAATTCGGGACGCAGGAGGACACCGGGGCGCTGCGCCGCAAGATCGACAAGCTGGGCGGCACTATGCTGGACAAGGATGGGTTCGGCAAGCTCAAGAGCCAGATGGCAAGCCTGTGGGAAACCTACGAGGAATTCGGCGACCGGACGGAAAACGCCAACCGCGCAGCGCTGTACGAGCGCCTCATCGCCAAGGGCCACAGCCATGCCGAGGCCTCGTTCATGGCGCGCGACCTGATGGACTTCTCCATGAGCGGCAAATGGGAGATGGTGCGATTCCTCACCCAGACGGTGCCGTTCCTCAACGCACGAATTCAGGGCTTGTACAAGCTGGGCCGGGCGGCCGCCGAAGATCCCAAGCGCTTTGGCGCCATTGCTGGGGCAGTATCTCTGGCCAGTCTGGGCCTGCTGGCTGCCTATCAGGATGACGAAGACTGGAAGAAGCGCGACGACTGGGACCGCGACAGCTACTGGTGGTTCAAGATCGGCAACCAGGCCTTCCGTATCCCCAAGCCGTTCGAAGTGGGCTCCATCGGCACGATGGCCGAGCGCACTGCAGAGCTGATGTTCAGCAAGGAGATGACCGGCAAGCGCTTTAGCGAACGTCTGAGCGACATGATCTTCAACACCTTCGCCATGGATCCCACGCCCCAGGCGGTCAAGCCGCTGCTGGATGTGTACGCCAACAAGGACAGCTTCTCCGGCAAGGCCATCGAAGGGTTTGCTGATGAACGCCTGCGCCCGCAGGATCGCTACAGCGACCGCACGTCAGAGGTGGCACGGCTGCTGGGATCCTGGGGCCTGCCTGATCCGGTGAAGCTGGCCAAGGGCGACTACTCAGCCCTCAGCCCCAAGCAGATCGATTTCCTCATGCGTGGATACACAGGCTGGCTGTCCACCGTGTTCACCACAGCGACAGACACCGTGCTGCGCCCGATGATGGGCCGGGGTGATCGCCCAGAGATGCAGATGCGCGATGTGTTCCTGGCGGGCAACTTCGTGGAGAACTTGCCGACAAACTCCAGCCGCTATGTCAGCACGATGTACGACCAGGCCCGGGAGATCAGCCAGGTGTGGGCGTCCTACCAGGCAGCGGTCAAAAGCGGCGATGCGGACGGCGCGGCCAAGATCCGGGCAGCAAACCCAGAGGCTTTGGCCAAGCGCATTCCCGTGGAGGCGGCCAAGACTCGGGTGGCCGAGCTGTCGCAGCAGGCCAAGAAGGTGGAGGGGGACCGCCTCATGAGCGCGGAGGCCAAGCGGCGCCGGCTCGATGAGATCGCCGCTCAGAAGGATGCAATCGCCAAGCGCTTGGCCACGCTATGAGCTGAGGGTTCCCTGGCGTAGGAACTGCCACACGAAACCACAAGAGCCGAGCAAGATGATGATTACCCAGAAGCTGGACCACATCTCTCGGCGCTGCTCGCGGGTGGTGAGGTTGAGGAATATTACGATCAGGATGATCGCGCCCCAGAAGACAAGTGCTGCCATGTATGCAATCGTATTAGGCGCCTGTGCGTCAAGCAATCCGCTGGTGCCGGATAGTAGTCAAGACATGACCTCGTTTGCCTCAATCTTTAGATGGATGTTCAAAGGGTGATGTGCCTGGCTTTGATGTTTCCACTGGCGAGTCTATAGATCGCGCAGGAGGTGGAGAACTGAAAATATCTTGGAGAGTCGATTCCTTCACCTTTGATTTTTGAATAAATCCTGGCGCACCAATAGGATATGTGTTTCGCACACGCTTGGATTTCAATAGGTAAAACGTCCAAATTACAAGTGAAATGCATGAGCCGGTGGCAGAGGGGAGTACAGCTGACCATACGTCAACATTAGGCATGAACATGCTAACCACCAGCGCGGGTGCAAGTAGGGAGGTAATTGATCCAATCCACATGCACCTAATTGCGGTGTTGACCGTTTGCCATGTACTATGTTTAATCAGTGTCCATGCGGCGAATCCTAAAAACCCAGCAGGAATGAGAAGTGAAAGTGTGTAAGTAGGTTTGAATCCCGGGGGCCAAACAGCACCTTCTTGCTCTGCTATTAAAATAGGGCCCATTCCCTTGACGAGAATTGCAAGAGTAGATGCAATGAGAATGAAAATAAAAAATCGAAGCCAGCCGCCGCGTCCTTTGGGTTCCAAAATAGTTACTCCGTAATAGTTAATTTTCGACTATTGAAAGCTCCGTGGATGACTTACTTTACATCATATTTGTTGATTTTCGAAACACGACTGAATTCATCTTGCGTGACTGCTTCGCCATCGGGCTGCACAACAAAGCGCGATTGAAGTAGGAACCCTTGATATTGCGACTTCGCCGCAAACCATCGCGTTTTCGTAATTGTCGTAGGCTTGCTATTTGGATCGCTGTAGGTGAAGTGCTGTTTAATTTCGAATTTGCAGGTCTCAAACGAACCCATGGGGGTCTCAATAACTTCACGCCCAACGTATGTGTTGTCGTGAACAATATTTTGCGATGATTCAAGGTTGCCCGATCCATCATTAATATAGTAGTTGGTTGTTACCACTTGATGTAATGACTCGCCAGCTTCCATCTGAATGGGTCTGCGGAAGGGGGGCGTAGAAAATCCTATGCTGTCATTGAACAGGATCCCATATTCCAGAAGGGCATCTTGGTCGACCAAATACAGCGTGGCGGAATTAAATGCCGTAGTCACCTTGGACATTGCTGGAGTCTTCGCCGTGGCGGCATAGGGGGTTACCTCCCATATGGCCGAAAATCCGATTGTCTGGTCGGGCTTATCCAATCTCTCAAACTCGATGCTGGTCCCAGGCTTGTAGAGCCCGCTGTTGAAACAGTCTCGGGAGTCTGCCTGTCTGATTGGCCCCGGGCCGCTGCCCGAATCATTCTCTCCACCACCACCGCCGCCACAGGCAGTGAGCAAGGCAATGCTGAAGATGGCAGGAAGAGCCAGAAAACGCATGGAGCTAGAGTTCATGTTAGTTATCGTTAAAGGTGAGTCTCGCTTGCCATCTTATTAAATTATTTGTCTCAAAAAACATACGTTGACACAAATATAGAATTGGCGGCGTAGGGTAGTCTGCCCCCGCGTAGGGTTCGACTACGGCAGCCACTCCCGGAACACTTGGGGTATGCGCATAGCCCCAAGGACTGACCACCAAGCCGCAGCCAGAAAGCGGGGCAGGTAATGCCACGCACTGTCAGCCTTGGCGCCATTCTGGGCCTGAACAACCGTCTGCCTCCAACACGCATGGAGGTGGCGCTGCCGAACCGCACCACGGCAGCATGGCTGCAGGTGGCCACCAATATAGACCTGACCAGCAATGGATTCATCCGGCGTCGGCGCGGCGCGGGGAAGAAGGTGGCTGCCGGCTGCCATTCCGTCTGGGGTGACAAGTCCGAAGGCTATATGGTGCGCGATGGCGATCTGGTGCACATAAATGCTCGCAGCCTGGTGCAGACCACAGTGCTGGCTGGAGTGGGCCAGGCCCCAGTGCAGTACGCCCGCTTGCCCGACGGCATGGTGTACTGGACCAATGGCAACCAGATCGGGCGCCTGGACGGCGCATCGGCGCGCAGCATCGCAACGCCTGTCCCCAATCCTGTGCCTGTAGCCAGCGCCACCGGTGGAAGCCTGCCGCCTGGCCGCTACCAGATTCTGTTCACCGCCCTGGGGCCTGATGGTGAATCGCCAACGACCGAGCCCCAGGCCATCCACCTGCCAAACGGCGGCGGTGTTGCCATTGCGGGACTTACCCCCAACACCTTGGTCTACGCCACGGGGCCAGATGGCGAGATCTTCAACGAGATCGCACCCGGCGACTACCTGAGCCTGGGCAACACGGGCGCCGCATGCGGCACGCTCATGCACAAGGCCATGCCAGCGGGCCGGGCCATCGCCCACTATCGCGGTTCGCTGATGGTGGGGCGAGGGCGCTTCGTCTATGTGAGCGAGCCCTACGAGTACGGCCGGGTGAACCTGGGCCGGGCCTTTATCCCTTTCCCCGGCGATGTGTCGGTCATCGCGCCATGCGAGGACGGCGTCTACATCTGCGCCGACAAAACCTATTGGATCGCTGGCGACCCGCTGAACTCGGCCCCCGTGGTGGTGCTGCCCTTTGGCGCCATGCCGGGCTCTCTCGCCTATGACCCCAAGGAGCAAGCCAGCTACTGGCAAAGCGAGCTCGGGGTGATCGTTGCCAAGCCCGGTGGGATTGTGGTCGCGCCCCAGGATGACGCGCTGCAGTTTGGCAAGGCTGAGTCAGGCGCAACGCTGGTGCGGGACCAGGACGGCGAGACCCACATCATTGCCGCCCGGTTTGATGTTGAAAAACTTCATGAGGATTGAACCATGTCTTTGAACTTCCCGGCCCAGGGCCGTGACTATTTGATGGATGTCGGTGTCCACGGCGGCACGCAGGTGCCCGCCTGGTACATCGCATTGTTTGAAGGCGACTACGACCTTCAAGAGGACGACACGGCGGCCAATATCGGCAGCCGGGCAACGGAGATCACGGCCTATGCCGAGACCACCCGCCCGGAATTCAAGGAGTCGGCAGCCACTGGCGGTGCAACCAGCAACTCCGGCGGGGTGGCACTCGTAACGTTGACCGCGCAGAAAGCTGTCTCCGGTTTCGCTCTGGTGTCCAGCGCAGGCAAGGGTTCGAGCACCGGCATCTTGCTGTGCTACCAGCGCCTGCCATCGCCCCGCACCTATGGCCCGGGCGACGTGGTCAAGATCCCGGTGAGCCTGTTGCTCGCCAACGCCGTTTAACCCGAACCCCGAAGGAGCGTCACATGACGGTTAGTTTTTCCACTGGATACCGCAATGCTGCGGCAGGCGGCGCGCTGAACGCAGCCCCGTCGGCCCCCATCATGGATGGCTGCGTGCTGATGCTCTATGCCGGCAGCATGCCTGCCTCGGCTGACGCGGCACTCGACAGCGCCACCTTGCTGGCCACCTACAGCCTGAACGGCACGGGCGACCCGCTCGCCTGGAGCGCCCCGGCCAATGGCTCGGTGTCCAAGGTGGTGGGCGATGTCTGGTCGGCTGTCGCGGTTGCCTCAGGCACACCCACGTTCTTCCGCTACCAAGCGCCCGATGACGATGGCACCTTGAGCAACACCCGTATTCGCGTGCAGGGCAAAGTGGGCCTGGTGTCTGACCCGAGCGCTGACCTTGCACTGAGCAGCCTGGCCATTGCCAATGGCGCGCCGCTGACCATCGACGCTGCAAGCGCCACGGTGCCGGCCAGCATGTAAGGGCAGCCATGACGCTGTTGGTAGATGCTGACTTTGGCGGGCCTGCAGGCAGCCGCATTGCCGGGCTCAATGCGGGGGTAGGGGCAGAGCTGCCGTGGGCGAGCGAGTGGGGCGACCCCACGCCGATCATGGATGGCGTTGGCAACGTGATCCAGGAGGACTCTTCTGAAAGGGAGGCCATCTTGTCGCTCCCGCCAGCCATGTTCACGGGGCCGTTCTCGGTAGCGCTGCGACTGGCAGCCGTGAGCACAGGAGGGAACAGCCCCAATGTGGTCACTGTGCGCATGGGTGGGTTGGATGTGTTCCTGATGAACCAACCCGGTGTCGGCGGCGCGATTACAGCAGGAGCCACCTTTGCTGGCATTGCCACCGTGGACGATGCCGTGGGCAAACAAATCTGGTACACCTTCGACCCGGTCGAGATGCGCATTGCCGCAGGCGTCGGTGAGGAGATTGGGCGTGAAGACGATGTGATTCTCAGCGCCTACGGGCCCATCTACTTCTCAGACACCAACCTCAAGCTGATCATGTATTCGGTGGAGGAGGGCGCCACGACCGTCAAGCTCAGCAATTTGAAGGTGGACGGCATCGGCTCGCTCAACATGCCCGATTTCTGGACGGAGTTCGCGGGCACACGCGAAGTGCCCTGATGGACTACAGCAAGTTTCCCCACCACCGTGGCATGCCCCGCAGTCTGCAGGGCGAGCGACAGGCCAGGTTTCTGGACACCCTGGGCGCGCCGGCGCTGCACCATGCCAACCTCGATGGCAGCCGCTCGTCCAAGGTAGGCGGCCGTCTGTATGTCGATCCGGCGCAAGACCAGGCAGAGGACGGCTACTACAGCGCCGGGGCGGTGGGCGATGGCTCGATCCATGTTGTGGGCAGCCCAACGGCCCTGGGCGCGTTCCTCGATCGCGGCGTCTTTGGCAACTCGGTGGACTATGTGAACACCGACATCACGCAGATGGTCTACTACGGGGCGGGCCTGGGCGCCATGATCCGGGTGGCTTACCGGGGCACCGTGCCTGATTTCAACGGCATGCCATCCATCGTGGCGGGGGTGTCCGTCCACAAGACACGCAACGGCCGTACCTTTGAGCAGGTCTACGAGACCTACGCCTCTGTGCCCTACGTTTCTGCGCTCCGTTCCTATAACGCGGCCATCTTCGCCACCGGGCCCACCTTGGTGCGCCAGGGCGTGGTGGGGTGGCGCTACATGGGGCTGGGAGCCGTGCAGTTCCTAGACGGCCAATACCAGTTTGTCTACACCGTTGACGACGGGATCTCCCGGGGCTATGGCAACACTGTGACGATTGCCTGGCAGCTGCCGCTGCTGTTTGAGGCCTGGTCCACGGCGCCCGAGCAGCGCTTTGCCCTGGGCAAGTACCTGCGGCCCGAATACAGCCAGGCCGGGATGCCGCACCCGATCAATGTGGCCGCCTGCCCCGGGGTGGATTTTCAGTTCTCTGAAGACTCGGGCATGAACTGGGTGCGCGCCGCTGCGCTGCCGGTGATGGCTGAATTCACCGATACCGCCTTGGCGCTGCCGGCCGACTCGGTGCCTGCCGCCATTGCCTTCAATACAGCGGTCAACTGGGTGCATGTGAACGTGGCGCCCGTCTCCAAGCGCTATGCCGTGGCCATTGTCTCGGTGCCCTATATTGAGGTGGATGCCAGCCTGCCCACCGGCTACCGGGTGCATGCCAAGGTCAAGCTGGCCCGGATCGATCACGAGGAGCGCACCGTCGTGCAGACGGCGGTGCTGCAGGACTTCCGTTCCGAAGACGCAGACGATTGGGACAGCGGCGCGGAGAATGCTGCCGCGTTTGCCAATGGCGGCTGCGTGCCCATCGCCGGCGGCGCTCTGTTTGTGCTGCGGCCGCCCGGCCAGGCCGACTACCGGGACAACGCGGCCGTGTGTCTTTTCACCACCGATGGCTATGACCTGCAGTACCAGCCCAGCACTGGCTGGCCAGGCTGGCATGTCGGCATTCCCTTTGCCATTGATGCCCGGACCCTGGCGCTGCCAGTGTTCAGGGCTGAGCCCGTCCTCGTGGAATCGGGCGGCGCGGTGGCGGCATATGGCCAGGGCTACACGCTCATGCAGTCCACGGACCTGGGAGCGACTTGGAAGCAGCGCGCCGTGCTCTCGGTGGATGCGCCCGCGCCGGTAAAACAATTGGGCGTGTCCTACCTGCGCGACTTTGCCAGCATCACCCAGCTGCGCGCTGCCAACTTCGCGGCCAATGCCACACCAGGCGCTACCTGGATTTCTGATTCTCGATACCCAGCGCCCAGCGCATAGGAGCAAGCGGTGGCCAATTCACTGATCAAAGAAAAAGTCTACGTCCCGGGCGAGCAGGGCCAGGAATACCGTCCGGCCCGGCCAGCTCGAGATATCTTTGTCGACACCATGGTGTGCGGCATGCGCCCCGTATCCAAGAACGTGCCTGGGCGCTACAAGTATGTGACCAATCCGGCCACCGGCCAGGTCTCGGCCATCTTTGTGCCCGACAAGAAGACCGGCACCGTTACCCTGGTGAGCGAGATCGAGATGACCTACGCCTGCTGGGAGGAGAAGGTGCTGGTTCACCTTCCGGCTGACCCGGGGCAGAAGGGGGTCGCTGCCCGCGCGCCGGGCTGGGACTATGCCCTGGGTTGGGAGAACGGGGCGCGCTCGCTGATGTTCGTGACGGGTGATGCATCGGCCACCTTCCAGGGCCGGGCCAGCCTTATCGGCGCCGTGGTGGGCCTCAATGGCTACGAGGACCCGGTCCAGTACACGGGCCTCACCACCGCCTACGGCTTCTACCTGGCCAAGGGCCTTGCCAAGGTGATGGAGCTGGGCCAGGCCAAGACTGGCTCGCGCCCCTACACCGATGCCACCGTGTTCAAGATCGAGCGTGTCGAAGGTGTGGTGAGCTATTTTCTCGATGATGAGCTGGTCTACACCAGCAGCACCACCGGCAGCACGCAGCCGCTGTGGCTACAGGCCGCGCTGTATGCCGGGGATGATGAGATCTTCAACCCTATGCTCACGCAGATCTCCCCTCCGGACACAAGTCCAGTGACGGGCGAGCTCACCCTTCGGCTCCCCCCGGCCAATGTCGCCTTCGACAAGGGCCAGGTCCTGCGCCTGGTGCTGGGCCAGGCTAAGCCCGCGATGTCATTTGGCAAGCTGGCCGCGCCATCGTTTGCGTTGCTGAGCTTCACCCTGCCGCCGGTGCTGCCGTATGCCAATGCACTGGTGGGCGCCGTGGGCCAGCTGGCCCTGACGCTCCCTCCTGTCAATCTCGCGGCGTCGGACCGGGAGATCGGCCGGCTCAAGCTGCCCCTGCCAGCACCCACCCTCTACGGCCGCAACTGGCCCTACGGCGAGCTGCCGGGCACCTTTGGGCGGTTGATGCTGGACGGCAAGATCTCGTTGCAGGGCTTGGTGACCCTGCAGACCAAGCCCATGCGCGCGGTGCTGTCTGGATCCGTGTCTCCGTATGCAGAGGCCACCCTGCAGACGGTGGTGATGCGCGGGATGCTCAGCGGCGACATGACGGCCATGGGCGAGGTCACTTTGCCGGTGGTGCCCATGCGCGCCGTGCTGAGCGGGAAGATCTCGATTCTGTCGGGTCTGGGTGAGGTGTTCGCCATGAACATAACTGGCGGCAACCCGGGCGGGACTACCCGCTACGAGCGCTACCCCTACAACAGCTACGCCACCATTGGCGGGAAGCACTATGGAGCGAGCGAGGAAGGCCTGTTCCTGCTGGACGGTGATGACGATGCGGGCCAGCCCATCGAGGCCGTGTTTGGCATGGGCCAACTGGACTTCGGCAGCCCACAGGTGAAGATCCTGAGCTACTGCTATCTGGGCGCGGCGGCGGGCTCCATGCGGCTGCAGATCGATTCCTTGCTCAACGGCCGGCCCGCCAGCTACACCTATCCAGCCCGTGGGCACGGGGCCAGCATGCGTGAGGTGCGCTTTGACCTGGGGCGCGGCCTGCGCAGCGCCTACGCCACCCCCACTTTCAAAAACAGCAACGGCGATGCTTTCGAGGTGGATGCCATTCGCTTCGTCGTCAACGAGTCCAACCGGAGGATCTAAGCCATGCCAATCGTCACCATTCCGCCCGGCATCACTGGGCCGGCCCTGCAAACCACTCAGGTCATCAACGCCAAGTGGGACAACGCTGTGGGCTGGTTCAACCAGGCCTTTGACTTTGGCGCCGAGGCCATGGGCCAGGTGGGCACGGCTCCCGTGGTCCAGCAGCCCAACGTCCTGCAAAATTTCGACCTGGTTGATCCCCCCAGCGATCTCAGCTTCGATGACCCGACCGCTGCGATGGCGTACTTCGATGCCAAGAACTCGGAGATCTCCGCACAGATCGACGGGGCTTTCCGCTCCATGCTCGGGGAAGCCTTCCCGGATATGTCCACCCTGGCCGAGGCACTGGCCTGGTGCCGGCGCGCTATCACGCAGGGCGGCACCGGCATCAACTCCAATGTGGAGGCGGCATTGTGGGAGCGCGGCCGGGCGCGCATCCTGCGCCAAGCCGACCGTGACATGGCCAGTACCACCGAGCGCTACGCCCGCGCCGGCTGGCCGCTGCCGCCTGGCGCCATGCTGCACGATACGGCGCTCATCCGCCAGGACAGCCGAGACAAGCTGGCCGAGCAAAGCCGCGACATTGCGATCAAGAGCTTTGAGACAGAGGTGGAGAACGTCCGCTTTGCCGTCGGCGCCGTGTCGGACATGTACACCAAGGCCATTGCTGCCGTGGGAGAGTATGTCAAGGCTATCGCGCTGGGTCCGCAACTGGCTGCCCAGCTGGCCACCTCGATGTCCGGGCTCAAAAACGAGGCAGCGCGAACCCTGGTGGCTCTGTACCAGGCACAGAATGCGGCCATCGATCCGCTGCTGCGCCTGTCCATCACCGATGCCGAGCTCAAGACCCGGGTAGCCGAGGCCAATGCCCGCTTCAAGCAAGACACGGCCCAGATGCGCGTGCAGACCGTGCTGGCAAACGTCAAGATGATGGGCGACTCTGCCGCCGCGAGCTTGAACGGCATCGGCGCGGGGGTGAGCAACACCATGAGCACCTCCGTAGTGGGATCCTGACCTTACACCCCTGTGGGGTTCGACGGGGGAGGGTGGTTTGCAGACACTGCAATGCATGACAGCTCCGGCCCACCTCTGCTACACCATCTACCAAGGGGCCACGTTCCGGCGTGGCTTCCAGTGGTGCACGGCTCCATATCCCACGCGCATCGTCAATGGTGAGCTGGTCAATGCGCAGACTGGCCGGCCTGTACCCAAGACCGACCTGACGCCAGTGGACCTTACGGGTTGTACGGCACGCATGCAGCTGCGTGCCGATGTGCTCTCACCTGATGTGCTGCTGGAGTTGAGCACGGAGAACGGCCGCATTGACCTCAGTGGCGGGGAGGGGCGTATCGCCTTCATTCTTGACGCTGCCACGACTGCCGACTTGCCCTATGGGCAAAACCCGCCCGCGACCTGGTGCTCGGCCGTGGGTCAGCTCGAAATCCTGCACCCCAATGGCGACGTGTCGCGCGTGGCGGAAATCTCCTGGAACCTGAACCCAGAGGGCACGCGATGAACTGCGATACCTCCGTCATCGTGGAAATGCAGCCCGGCGAGATTCTGGTAATGCCAGAGGACAGCCAGGTGGTTGTGAGCGAGATAGAGCTTACCGAAGTGCTGATCGCGCCCGGAGAGCAAGGCCCGCCAGGCCCACCTGGCCCTGCAGGTGGTGGCGGCGATGAATACGTGACCCGCACGGCAGGGGAGACGATCAGCGCGAACCGCGTGTTGTACGACCAGGGTGGCTTTGTGTATCCACTGAGCCAGGACGACGCCGAGAACATTTTCGCCATCTTGGGCCTGTCGGTCTCTGCTGGCCAGACGGGCGCGCAGATTTCGGTGCAGCGCAGCGGCACGGTGACTGACTCGGGCTGGTCCTGGGCCTACGGCCGCGTGTACCTGGGCGCCAACGGGCAGCTGACCCAAACCCCGCCTACCAGCGGCTTCTCTGTGCTGATCGGCTTTGCAGCCACTGCGACCAGCATCAATCTTTCAATCAACGATCCAATCGAGGTGTGATATGCCACAAGGTTTTTTGGCCCTGGTGGGCGGCAAGGTAAAACAGATTTTTGGCATCGCCACTTCGGCGGGGGCCACAGACGCAGGCAAGATCCCGGCGCTCGACAGCGCGGGCAAGATCGACATGAGCATGATGCCAGCTGGCATTGGCGCCAACACGAAGATCGCGCCGGCTTTCGAGGCCTTGGGCGCGGGCAAGTTCGTGAACCTGTTCTCTGACTCGGGCACCCTCAAAGCCCGCCTGGCCGACAACTCCAACAACCGGCCGGCCCACGGGTTTGTGCTGGCGGCAGTGGCTTCTGCCGCGAATGCGACCATCTACCCGCTCGATGTGGCCAACACGTCGCTGAGCGGCTTGACGCTGGGCAACGACTACTGGCTGGGCACGGCGGGCGATGTGACGCTGACGCCGCTGGACGCCACTGATGCCGGCAACGTGAACAAGCTCAACCAGATGCTGGGCACGGCCACGAGCGCGACTGAGCTGCGCACTGACGACTACGGCTTCCAGATTCTGTAAAGCTCATGGACATTCGCAAGCCACTGGTTCTCAAAGGCGGTATCCCGCAGCAGCTGCCTGCTGGGGACGCCGTTGTGGCGCCGACGCGCCTGGTGCCGGTGCGCATGGCTGATGGCGTGACGGTGCGGCAGGTGGAGGTGGGGAATGCTGGTCCAGCTCTGGTGACTTTCGCTGATGGCTCGACAGCCGAGGTATCCGCAGCTAATGCGGCCGTCTGGCTACTGACGCAAGACCCGACACCTGTGGATCTTTCCGGAAAGCTGGACGTCGAATTCAGCGGGTTCGCGGATGGCGTCGCTCCACAGGTGACAGACCTCTGGCCGGTGCGCCGGGGCTCGTCAACGTTCAAGCTGACGGTGCAGGCGCTGCTGACCTGGCTGCTGGGCTCGGCCCGCAACTGGCTTGGGGTGCAGACATTTTCTGCCGGTGCTGTGATTGGCGAGCAGTCCCCAATCGTGAAGTGCAAAGTGCTCGACACCACCATGACCAGCAGCACCGCCGGTGTTGATCTGATCGCGCACGGGCTGTCACAAGCAGATATTTTGAATGCCAACGGGATGGTGTTGTCGACCAATGGCCACTGGGTCGGTATGAATAGCCAATACGCCGATTCCCAATGGGTCTTCGTAGTGAGCGCTACTCATGTTCGTGCTGCTGTTACAGCGGCTAGCAGCTCGGCAGTCACTGGCCGGGCCGCGCGATTCTTCATTTTCTACAAGGGATGACCTATGACTACACCCCTTAAAGCGGGAGCAGCCGGCGGTAATAGCGCAGAGCTGCGCGAGTGGATTGCTGGTGTGGATTTCTTGCCAATCGCACTTGGAGGCACTGGCGGCACGACGGCGGCAGCGGCGCGCTCCAACCTTGGCCTTGGTCTTGCTGCACTCGCGGACATTCTGGGTACGGTTTCTCAGTCTGGAGGTATTCCAACTGGGGCGATTTTTCAAACTGGTTCTAATGCCAATGGAGAGTTCATCCGGTTTGCAAGTGGGTGGCAGATTTGCACGAAAACACTCGCGCTCTCGACAGGTGCGACAACAGCGGTAGGGAGTATTTTCGCAAGCACAGCTACTAGTGCTGGAGCGTTCCCTGCCAGTTTTTCACAGACACCAATCGTCATACCTAACGGAACGGACACCCGTGGGGGTGGGTGGGCAGCCATGGATATTTATCCTACTGCTACCACTTGGGGCTCATTCAGCACACGCCATGGCACATCAGGCGGTGTGAGCGGGACTGTCTATCTTGTCGCCGTCGGAAAGTGGTTCTAATGAAAATCAATCTCTCCCCCCAAGTTCGCCTCGATGCATTGGAAGTGCTCAAGGCTGGCGACACGCTCACCATCAACGGCGAGCCGTTCGACTTCACCCAGCTTCCAGAAGGTGCCGTTCTGCCAGCGGCTGCCGTGGACTGCGAATTCATCATTGGCGATGTGCGCCGCCAGGGTGGCGAGTTGCAGCTGACTCTGCTGCTACCCATCACCTGGGACGCGCCCGAGAGCTGCGCTTTCCCTGAGCCCATCCTCAACCCAGCAGATGGCCGCGTGTCCCTGCCAACCGACGAGGTGCCCAATGCCTAATATCGACTGGGGTCAGCTCAAGACGGCCGAGCAGATTGCCGAAGACGACCGCCGTGCGCGCGTGCCTGCCGAGATCAGCCGCGCACAGGGCCGGGCGATCCTGGGCCTGCATGGCCTCACCCAGGGAGTGCTCGACTACATGGCCGGCATCACAGACGATCAAGAGGCTATGTGGGCTGACTTGGCTTGGAACCACACCAGCACCTGGCGTCGCTTCGACTCGCCATTTCTGACCAAGGCTGCTGCTACGCTTGGCCTAAGCGACGACGCCCTGGACGAGATGTTTATCGCTGCCGCGCAGATCGCCATCTGATCCTCCCCCGCGTAGGGTTAGACGCAAGGGGCTGAGCCCGGGATCATGGGCCCATGAAAAAAGCACTCGTCGTCTTCCTTGCCGCAATCGGTGTCAACCGGCATTTGAGTGCTGAGCAGCGCCAGGACATTGCCAACGCTGCCTACCACGCGACACCTGGAGCAGCTGCCACGGGCGTATTCAAAGTGTGGGGGTTGCCGCTGAGCGAATGGCTCGTGGTAGCCTCGCTTTTGTTCATTGCGTTGCAGGCCGGATACTTGGTATGGAAGTGGCGCCGAGATTACCGCCGCGATCTGGCCCGCCGCGCCATGGGCAAGTTGGCAGATGAGACTGTGCGGGGTGAGCTGTGAGCCGCATTCCAAACGCCTTGCGCACTGGCCTGATGGCGCTCGCGGTGCTGACTGCAGGCGGTGGCGGCTACGTGGCGCTCGAGCGAGACAAGGCCGCTGCCCAGGCCATGTCCGAGCAGAATCAGTACATCCAGGCCGTGGCAGCTGATCCTGGCACCTCCCAGGCGGTCAAGATCGCCATGGTGATGGGCGGCTACTACGAGAGCAGCTATCGGCACATTGGAACGCCCTACGTGGACAAGCTGGGCAAGGGCCAGCCGCTGACGGTCTGCAATGGAATAACGGGCAGGGATGTGGTGGCTGGCCGGTACTACACGCCGGCCGACTGCTACGAGCTCGAGCGCAGCCGTTACCTTGCCGCCGAGCGTGCTGCCATGGGCATGTTCCGCCTCTGGACAACCTACACACCGCTGCAGCAAGCCGTGTTCATCGACTTCGTTTGGAACAAGGGCGAGGGTGCGCTGTACACCTCCACGCTGCTGCGCAAGGCCAATGCGGGCGATGTGGTGGGTGCATGCCGTGAAAACCCGCGCTGGAATCGCGGCACGGTCAATGGTGTGTCAGTGGTGCTGCCTGGTTTGCAGGCCCGTGGCGATGCCAATGGCGAGATCTGCGAGGCAGGCTTATGACCCTGCAGATCAAACTTATCTTGGCCGCCGCTATCGCCGCGCTGGCCTTCTCTACTGGCTGGGTTGTCAAAGGCTGGCAGGCCAGCAAGACCATCGCCGAGCTGCGCGCCGAGCAATCCCAGGCCAAAGCCACCCGGGCCGAAGCCGCACGCACCGACGAAGCCCACACTGCACAACTGGAAAGCAAGCATGCCCAAGACACCATCTACAACGCCGATCGACTGGCAAACCTCAAAACTGGCATTGATGTTGATGTGCGCGCTGAGCTTGCCCTTGCTGAGCGGCTGCACCGCGGCGCCGACAGCCGAAGTGCCACTTATCGTGCGCAAGCCCAGGCCGACGCAGCTGCCCGCAGCGATCTTGCAGATAAAGCCGCAGCCCTCGACCGCCAGCTTGCAGAAGGCCTCGGCGTGGTCGCAAGCCTCGGAGGCGACCTTAAGCGACGAGACGCCGAAGTAGCCGCGCTGTGCGACCAGGTGAACATCGAGCGCCGGCTGAGTGGTGACGACAGCGACCAGGCCTGCAGCCAAAAATAGAAAGAGCCTTCCTACTACCTAGGAAGGCTCTTGCATATGGAGGTGCCGCGTAACTACAGCGGATTATAGATTATCACTTGCTATAAACTTCGATTTCGGCGTATCGCAAATTAGTTTCAGATGGATTGTAGCCGTCCAGCCTGAGGAATCTGTAAGATCCGTTAATCGGTATAAAAACAGGGGCATAATCTGCCTGAGAGGGTTCATTATAAGCAATAATGGATGTGTTTGCAGTATCTATAGTTGCGTTGCCAGCGTAAAGACCGAAGTGAAATGGCAAGTTGGCTTCTGCACCAATACCGCTTTGCTTGGTTCGAATTGTTACGCGTATTCCATGCAGGTTATACGCTGAACCAAGGTCAATGTATAAGGTTCCGAAATTTTGGGGGAATGCGAACTCATTTGCTCCATAAAATTTTCCGTCTTTAAGGATTGGTATATCTGTAGTAGATGTCGATGTTCTAATGAGTGTTGGCTTGATATATTTCAACTGGTAGGTGGGAGAGGTATCTCCTACCCTTACTTTCTTAATAAATCCACCGCCTCCATCTGGATTAGAAGTAGAGACAAGTTGGCTCTTAATATAATTTTCTCTCACTATCGGCCGGGTGGCTGAATTGCCAAATCGCGATGCTACTGCCGCAGTGATCGGTGCCGCGAAAGAGGTGCCGCTAAGAGTCCAGTAGGATCCATGAATTTGCGGTGGCGTGTCAGCATTTGGTGATCCGTTATATGCATTGTTTGACGTGATCTCATGTGACGGAGCCCATGCCTCGACGCATTTTCCATAGGCTGCGGCAGGTACATTGTCGTACAAAATCGGAACTACTCCAATTGGCCAAGTCGTTCGTGCAGGCATTGGATATTCAATACCAACTGTAGGAGTTCTCTGGCCATTGAAATTATGACCGCTCACCACAATAATTCCGTCATTATGCCTAGCGCCAGCTCCAGATGGATTAACTGTGGAGTTTGTCTGATCAGGAGCTGCGCTATAAGCGGTTAAGCACGCATCAGAGTTTGAATTTCCAGCAGATTGCACCACTAACAATCGATTGCTGGCTTTTCGCATTTTGACAGCTATTTCACTGTCATGTGAAAAGTAGTTGGTTGAGCCTATCGAACTGTTGATTGATAAATTCAATGTGGCGAAATGATTATTTGTTTCGGCTTTTGTTAATGCTGCTTCAATTGCTAATGAAAGTTTTCTTATGTCATTGGGGTCAGTGGAAAATAAATAAATAGGCTGACTGGGGTTTATGCCTACAACTCCAGTTGTGTTATCTTTTGACCCTATTATTCCTGCGACCATGGAGGGATGATATGAAGCTAGGGGGTAAAAATTATCTTCCAAGTTATAAAGTAAATTTATTTCTGCTTTCGCCGCTGCCGTCATTCCATCATTTGCCTGATCTACAATATATGCGGGTACTGAACTAGTACCAGAGGAAGCACCAACTGCTGCTTTAGCCCATGGGATGACTTGTCCACTGACTATTTGATCATTTGGATGCAAAGGAGCGATTTTGGTTGAGAATGAAGTTTGCTCCGTAGAAGCCTTCTCCGAATCACCATTTTTTATTTTGCCGTTGACTTGTCGGGCAGATTCAACTCTATAGTCAGTTTTTAGTCTTTCTATTTCGTAAGGATCTGCCCACACAAAGAATGAGTTTGAAGATGGTGAACTATAGTCAAGTATTTCCAATTGAAGCTTATCGCTAATTTCCAATCCGACTTTATAAACTGGGGGGTTGTAAGTAAGGTTTGATTCTTCGGTGTGATTTTTACTAGCTGTTGAAATATCTAGTGCAGAAGTTTTGAGGCCAATCTCCCATAAGGTTTTGCTTGAATCGAATTCATTCGTCACAGGTGTACTTGCTAAGTTCAATTGACTCGCAAATCCATTGATGGCTAACGTCGCCAAAGATATTCCGATTGCTATAGAAATTTTGCTTATTTTCATATTTAATCCTTAAGTGTGAAGGTCGCAATCGAGTTCTAACAGATGCGTTCGTATTTGGCAAGTACAAATTTTTGCGGGAAATGATTTCTATTTTTTGCATTGGTTTTTAATTGTATCGGCAAGGGCTGGTAAAAGAAATAATCTATTTTGCGCAAGATGCTGAAGGTGTGTAATACTATCTTGTGAAATAAGCAGTGTTTAAATGTTTGGAAAGATAGCGGCCTCTGGAGACTTGTAGAGTCTGCTTCCTTCGATCTGAAGAGGCCCAAATGTGCAACCGCTACCATTCCCCAGACGAAGGCTATATACAGCAGTACTGGCGGCTGAACCCCCGGCAGCTCGGCCTGGGTGCCCGCGATGTGTTCCCGCGATCACCCGGTGGATTCATCCGGCGCGCCGTGGATGATCCTGGGTACAGCAAAGAGCTGGCGGTGGGCCGATGGGGCCTGATCCCTTGGTTCAGCAAGGCGCCCGACATCAAGTACAGCACCAACAACGCCCGGGCTGAGGAGGTCGCGGATAAAGCCAGCTTCAAAGACCCGTGGAAGCGCGGCCAGCGCTGCATCATCCCGGCGACCACCTTTGACGAGCCGTACTGGGGGCCATATGAGGCGCAGTTTAAGAAGTGCGAATGGTGGCGCTTCAAGCGCGCGGATGGCGATCCCTGGGGGCTAGCCGGGCTGTGGAATATCTGGACAGATAGGGCCACAGGCGAAGTGCATGAGAGCTATACGATGCTCACACTCAATGCTGACGGTCACGAGATCATGGGGAAGATGCACAAAAATGAGCTCAATCCCGATACCAAAAAGCCACTTCCCTTGGACCATCAAGACAAGCGGAGTGTGATCCCCATCGAGCTGGCTGATGTGGATCAGTGGCTTGAAGGATCAATAAAAGACGCACAAGCGCTGCTCAAGTTAGCACCGGTGGAAGTGTTCGCGGCAGGGCCGGCCTAACCCTCGACATCCTCCGCAATCCACTGGTGGATCGTTTGATATGCCTGCCCTGGCATGTCGAGTAGGTGAGGGTGGCTGGCCTGCAGGTACTCAGAGAACAGATGGATCTGCTTGCCCGTGTCGTAATACGGGAACCAGCCGTCGCTAAGGTCGCGCATGTTCTGGCGCCAAGCCCGCCAAAGACCAATGACTACACCGCGGCGTTCAGAAAGGGACATCTGGCTCCAAGCTTTCATAAAGGGCCACCGCATCAGAAGACAGTGGCGTGCTGTGCAAGATCATAGTGCCCAAGACGGGCATAGCCTCTGGGAAGTCTGGCTTGATGCCATCCCATCGCTCGTGCTCGGTGGTCTGCAGCCACCCCTGGCCGTTCTTGATGTGCCAGCGCCAGTATCTTGATTGATCCATAGACACCTCCAAAAGACTGTATATTTATACAGTAAATGGAGCGAGCAATGGAAGCAGTCAGGAAATTTGCGGGTCAAGATTTGCCGGGGCTATACCTGGGTATGGCGACACCTGGCACTGAGCTAGATTTGGAGGGCAAGCGCCGGGTTGGGTGTGATGCCTATGTGCTTCGGCTGTGCTTCAATGGTGTCTACCTGCCGGCTGAAATCCTGGCCAGGAGGGCTAAGTCCACAGGAATGCTGCTCAGTACCGCAATGACAGATGGCAGCTTCCAAACTTGGCTGGTGGATCGCAATGAGCCTATGCGGCTCATCATTCATGGGCTGGAGCGTGTCGAGGTATGGCGGCAACGCCAATCGGGGACTCTCCTGTTACGAGGTTTCGAGTTTGACGAGGGGGAGCTTCAGCGCTGGCCGCAAACTTGGATGTGCGGCACCAATCTCCGAGAGATGCATGAGATCTTGGGGGAGATGTCGCACTGGCTCTCCACGAGATACAAGGAGGTCAAGCGAGGGCCGCACCCTCATGTTCGACCAGGCTAAAACTCTACCCAGCCAGAAGCTTGGTCTTCCATTCCCAATTTTCGTATCTGTCTCCGACCTTCTTGAACTGGGTGTAGCGCTGCAAGCTCTGCCAAGAGCGATGCCCTGAAACTTGCGCAACATGAGGAATGTTCCAGCCCATCTCAAACAACCGGCTGATCCCTTCATGTCGAAGGTCATGGAAATGTAGATCTTCAATTCCGAGTAGCTTGCATGCTCGAGTAAAGCTCGTGCTGACAGACTCAGCGTTGTAGGGCCAGATGCGACCCTTTGCCACCTTGCGATTCTGAATGAGCTTGAGAGCTTCCGGCGGGAGGAGGGTGGTGACATCGTTGCCTATCTTTTCACCCGGGTTTTTCATGTCGCGAACGATGACCTCAGAGTTTTCCGCATCCACATCCTCGCCCAAGATGCGGCAGGTTTCCTCCTGCCGGCGCGTGGAGAATAGGCTGAACAGTATGATGTAGGTCATCGGGATAGAATCCTCCCGCTTTCGCTCATAGACCGAGTAGTAGGTCATGAGCTTGTTCAACTCCTCAAGAGTTGGGCGGCGTGTACGCTGCTTTGACCTGGAAATTAGCCCAAGCTTTTCAGCTACCACGCGTGCGTCCTCACAGGCTTGCTTGTCGAGGGGATACCCCCAAGCAGGGCGGGCCACGGTGAAAATCGCGGAAAGGTGGGAAAGGTAGTTGCCTCGGGTTTGGGGCTGACTGGTTAGGCCTTCTAGGTATTTGATAACCGTCGCGCTGTCGATCTGAGAGCAATGTGTCTCACCAAGCCAAGAGTTGGCAATTGTGCGCAGAACCTGATCCTTGGTCTTCCCGTGTGGCTTGAGCTTATCCTCCAGGTACTTCTGGATGACGACAGATAGGATTGGGTCTTCAGGTTTATCAAGGGCGCCAGGTTCCGCAAGCTCTGTCTCGCGCTTCTTGATCCAGGTTTTGGCGGCTGCTTCGCGGTCAAAGGTCTGGGTTTCAGCGTGAACGACCTTGCCACCCTTTTTGACGCGGACTTGGGCGGTGTAGCCCACGCTTCCGTCTTTGCGCTCACGGCGGATTATGGTTCCCATAGTCTCGGTGCAACATTGAAAAATTGTTGCGCTGAATGTAGCACCAAAGTGCTAAAAATGGCATGAAATTAGATCAAATGGTATCGAATCAGACAGTTGAAAAATCGTTAGTTTCCATAGGGAAAACGCCTCTTCATTGGCCGGGTCGCATGTCTGTCGCGCCGATGATGGACTGGACCGACCGCCATTGCCGCTATTTTCACCGTCTGCTCACGCGCCAGACCTTGCTCTACACCGAGATGGTGACGACCGGTGCGCTGATCCATGGGGATGTGGCGCGGCACTTGCGCTTTTCTGCAGAGGAGCACCCGGTGGCCTTGCAACTGGGCGGCAGTGAGCCTGCGGACCTGGCCCAATGCGCCAAGCTGGCGCAGGACTGGGGCTATGACGAGGTCAACCTCAACTGCGGCTGCCCCAGTGAGCGTGTGCAGCGCGGTGCCTTTGGCGCCTGTCTGATGAATGAGAAGGAATTGGTGGCCGATGGCGTCAAGGCCATGCGCGATGTGGTGGATATCCCCGTGACAGTGAAGCACCGCATTGGCATCGACAAAAACGAGAGCTATGGCTTTGTGCGTGACTTCATCGGCACGGTGGCCGATGCGGGTTGCGAGGTGTTTGTCGTGCATGCCCGCAATGCCTGGCTCAAGGGCTTGTCGCCCAAGGAGAACCGCGAGATTCCGCCGCTGCGCTACGACGTCGTGGCCCAGCTGAAAAAAGACTTTCCGCAGCTGACCATCGCGATCAATGGTGGCATTGCCGATAACGCCACCGTGCTGGCACAGCTCGAACAGGTCGATGGGGTGATGGTGGGGCGCGAGGCCTACCACAACCCCTGGTGGCTCGCGACCTGGGATGCCCAGTTTTATGGCGCCGAGCTCAACAGCGGCATCAGCCGCGAATCGGTTGAAGAGGCGATGGTGCGCTATATGGAGCGTGAAGCTGCCGAGCATGGCACGCACTGGTACGCCATTGCCCGCCATATGCTGGGCCTGCGCCAGGGCATGCCTGGTGCACGCCGCTGGCGCCAGGTCTGGAGCGACCACCGCATGAAGCATCTGCCAGCGCATGAAGTCATGCAAGCGGCCCGCACCAAGCCCGAGCGCCAAACCGGCGCCCCCGTTTTGGTAAATATTTGATACGGCAATGCCGGCGGCAGCTGGTCGTTGCCGGCCGCTGCCAACGGGTATTGCGCGGCAGCGGCGCAGCGGCTGGCCTCTGTAACGCCCTCGCGCAGGCCTGATTTTTAGGCCTCGAAATCCTCTCCCAGACCTTCCGGCGCCCCAGCGACAGGCGCTGCAAACGTCCGCTGGCAGCCCTGGCGCAGCCGGTAGCGGTTGCTATACTTCCCGCGATATATGCCGCCTTGTGCAGCGCTAATGCGGTGCATGCCTGGGCGGCAAAGTGCAGACCAAACAAAGCACAAGGGATGAGGGATGGGGGAAAAAAATCCGCGATGGGCTCTGGGCCTGTTGTTGGCGGTGGGGTGGCTGGGCGCTCACCGCTTTTATCTGGGACGCTATGCAAGCGCCGTGGCGCAACTGGGCTTAAGCCTACTGTGCGCGGTGCTGTGGCTATGGGGAGGCCCCCTTGCACGCTACGTGCCTTACCTGCTCGGGCCGGTGGTCTTTTGGCTGCTGCGGGACGGCTTTTGGCTGTTCGACTACTTTCGGGTCGAAGAAGACATGGATTCGCGCCTGTCCGCCTTTGCGCAGTCCCAGCTCGATGCGCAGGCATCGCAGCCAGCAGCCAGCGCGCAGGCTGCCGCAGCGCCGGCGCTTGCCCCTGTGGCCCAGGCCTTGGGAGCCGCAGCCGTCTTGCCGGACGCCAGGTCGCAGCCCGTAGTGGATCTGCAGGCCGACAAAAAGTCGCTGGCCATCCAGATGGCGCAAAAGCATATTGGCGATGCGCTGGCACACCGGGATGTGCAGACCGCGCATGCCGAGGCGGACACCTTGGTCAGGTACCTGGCCCAGCGCAGCCGCAAACCGCAAAGCGATCCCCATTTGGCAATGGCCTATCTGCTGCAGGGGATGACCTTCTACCAAACCGAACACCTCGATGCCGCTCGCAAAAAGCTGCAGATGGGTGTGCATCTGGGCGTGGCTTTTGCCGAGCTGGCGCAACCGGTGCAGCAGGCGCAAGCCTGCTTGCAGCGCCTGCGCTCGCCCAAGATGGCGCCGGGCGCCGCTGCCACCCCTGCACTGCAGCCAGGGCAGTACCCGCTGCTGATGCAAGCGCAGGACTGGGCGCAGGCATTGGCACTGTGTGAGCAGACCATTGCCTTGCAGGCCGCCCAGAGCGGCGATCTGACCGATCTGGCGCAGCACCACCTGCATGCGATGGAGATGGCCCAGCATCTGGGCGATACGGCGCGCCAACGTGGGCATGGCCAGGCCTTGCTGGCGCTGGCCGCGCGCGAGGGGGCTGCTGTGCCCGCCACGCTGCGGCGCCAGGCGCTGGAACGCCTGGGCGATGGATACCAGGCGGAGGCCGACCACCAGCGTGCTGTGCAGCACTATGCGCAAGCGCAGGCCCTGGTCGATGTGCGCAGCGGGGGCAACGCCGCAGCCCAGGCCCTGGCACTGTGCGCGCTGTTGCAGCGCATGGCCGCCAGCCATGCAGCGCTGGGCGAGACGGCGCAGGCGCTGCAATGCTGGCAGCGGCTGGCGCTGTACCTGGACAGCTTTGACCGGCTGGACCAGCAAGGCCAGCGCATGCCCGATCCGGAGGCGGTGTCTGTCATGCTGGCCGGCTACGCCGCGTTTGCCATCCGCCACCAGCCCGCGCGGGTCAAGCCCCTGGTGCAGCAGGCCTTGCGCATACAGCAGCGCAGTTGCCGGGGTTACTCGCTGGCAGCAGCGCGGGCCTATGAGGTGTTTGCCGCATTTCTGGCGGTGCATGGGCAGACCGATGCCCGCCGCAGCTACCTGAAAAAAGCGCTGCTGCTGGTGCAGATCTGTGACCCGGATAACGCCTTGCATCTGCAGCAGTTAAAAACAGCGATCAGGGAGGCGGTATGAGCGTGCAAGGACTTTTTTATGCGCTGCCGCGCCATGGCCTGCGGGGCTTGCTGGTCGAGCCTTCGGCGATGGATGACTACCTGCAGCGCAGTGCTGCGCAAGGCGGGCCGCTCGCCATGATGGACCAGGGCAGCCTGTGGCAGCAGGACATGCAGCGCCTGCCCGAGATCGAGCCCGGTGTGGCGGTGGAGGGCACCTTGGCCCAGCAGTGCTGGGCCTGGCCGGCCGACCTGGTGACGGACAGTGCGCAAAGGCTGGCCGCCATCAGCGCGGCCCAGCTGGTGCAGCGCATGCATGCCTGGCAAAAGGCGCAGGATGGCAGCGCGCCCGATCTGGAAGCCCTGCGGCTGTGGGTGCGCCGGCAGGCCGCGTTGCGCGGCTTTTGGCAGGCAGCGGCCCAGCGGCGTGATGCCGTGCTGCTGTATGTGGTGTAGCGCGGGCCGCGCTTAGCCCATCAGCGCCATCAAGTCGGCGGCTGCGGCCTCGGGCTTGTCCGCGTTGACGATGGCGCGCACCACGGCAATCGATCCAACACCGCTCTCGCGCACCTGCGCAAACTCCGCTGCCGAGATGCCGCCAATGGCGACCTGGGGGTAGCTGCGCGTCAAGGCGGCATAGCGCTCCAGGCGCGCCAAGCCTTGCGGGACGGTGGCCATTTTCTTCAAGGTGGTCGGAAAGACCGCCCCCATCGCGATATAGCTGGGCTGCGCCTGGCTGGCACGCACCATCTCGGCATAGCCATGGGTGCTGACACCCAGGCGCACGCCGCTGGCGCGCAGCTCGGCCAGCTCTGCTGCGCCGAGCGCATCCAGGTCTTCCTGGCCCAGGTGCACGCCATAGCTGCCCGCTGCAATCGCCTGGCGCCAGTGGTCGTTGATAAAGAGCAGGGCGCCGGTACCTTCAACGGCGGCCACGGCAGCGGCGATCTCTGCAGCAATGGCCTGGGCATCGTCGGATTTGAAGCGCAGCTGCACCGTCGGCACGCCTGCGCGCGCCAGACGGCCCACCCATTCGGCCGTTGGCAGCACGGCATAGAGGCCCAGCCGCTGGGGGCAGGGTGCAAAGGCCTCGGGCCCGCCGCTGGTCAGCAGGCCAAAATCGGCGGCTTGCGTGGGCCAGGCTTGGGGATCGAACTGGCCGGTGCGGGCAGTCTGCGCGCTCCAGGCGCTGGCCAGACATTCAGCATCGATAGCGATAAAGCCCAGTGCGCTGCAAGCGGCCAAGGCGCCGGCATAGACGGCATCGTGCTGGCGGCCTGCGGGCAGCGCAGGCGTGGGTTGCTGCGGAAAGCTGGCAAAGGCGGCCTGGTGGGCCGCTGTGATGGCCTCTGCGATCTGGGCTGGGGTGGTGGCCGTGGTGGTGGGCTGCATGGGCATGGCCTTTTAGTTGCTCTGGTGCCAGAACGGCGTGCCCAGCACCGGGGTGCTGGGTTGGGCCATGTCCTGCGCCTGCATCGCGCCGGCGCGGAAGGCGGCGTGGCCGGCGGCGGTGGCATCGGCAAAGGCGCCGGCCATGGCAACCGGGTCTTGCGACAGCGCGACGGCCGTGTTGAGCAGCACGCCATCAAAGCCCCATTCCATCACCTGGCAGGCATGGCTGGGCAGGCCCAGGCCCGCGTCACAGATCAGCGGCACATCCAGGCGCTCGCGCAAGGTCTGCATCGCGTACGGGTTGACGGGGCCACGGCCCGTGCCAATGGGGGCAGCCCAGGGCATGACGGCCTGGCAGCCCACATCGACCAGGCGCTGGCAGAGCACCAGGTCCTCGGTGCAGTAGGGCAGCACCTGAAAACCGTCCTTGATCAGGATGGAGGCGGCCTCCACCAGATTCAAGGTATCGGGCTGCAAGGTGTAGTCGTCGCCAATCAGCTCCAGCTTGATCCAGGGCGTTTCGAACACCTCGCGCGCCATTTGCGCGGTGGTGATGGCCTCTTGCAGGCGCATGCATCCGGCGGTGTTGGGCAGCACCGGCACATTCAGGCGCTTGAGCAGCGCCCAGAAATCGCTGCCGGTCTCGGCGGCATTGCTGCCCTGGCGGCGCAGCGATGCGGTGACCATGGCCGGCTGGGCGCGGGCGACGGCTGCTTCCAGCACGGCGGGCGATGGATAGCGCGAGGTGCCCAGCAGCAAGCGGCTTTGAAAACGCTGGCCATAGAGCACCAGGGCGTCGTCGGAGGAGGGGGTGGCGTTCATGGCAAAGGCCTTGGGTAAATACGGGTCAGGGGCGCTGGCGAGGTAGCCCGGGCAGATGGCGCGCGAGCTCAGCCGCCGGTGACAGGCGAGATGACTTCGAGCTTGTCGCCTGCCTGCAGCTGGCGGCTGTCGTACTGGCCCTTGGGTACAAATTCGGTGTTGACGGCCACGGCAAAAGGCGGGCGCGGCTGCAGCTGGGCCAGCGCCACCGCAATGGTCGCGCCTTCGGGCAAAGCTGTGGCCTGGTTGTTCAAGAGGATCTGTATCGTCATCATTCAAGGCTCATCATAGGGCTGCGGGCCATCAGGCCGTCGCGAGCAGGCGCACATCCATGCCAAAGCGTGCTGCCAGGGGGGCCTCGCCCGTCAGCAGCAACTCGACCGCGCAGTCCAGCACGGCGGGCGAGATCATGAAGCCGTGGCGGTAGAGGCCATTGACCTCCAGCACCCGGGGCCGCACCTGGCGGATGGCTGGCAGATTATCGGGCAAAGTCGGGCGGCACTGGGTGTTGATCTCCAGGATGCGCGCCTCGGCAAAGCCGCTGTGCACGGTATAGGCGGCGCTCAGCAGCTCCATCGCCGAGCGCACGCTGGCCGGGGACATGTCGTCGGACTCGATCTCGGTGGCGCCAATGACAAAGTGGTGGTCCTGCTTGGGCGCGATATAGATCGGGTAGCGCGGGTGCATCAGGCGGGTGGGGCGGCGCAGCTGCACCTCGGGCGCATGTACGCGCAGCACTTCGCCACGTACGCCGCGCAGCTGGCTCCACTGCGGCTTGGCACCCAGGCCACGTGTGTCGATCAGCAGATCGGGCTGGCCCTGCGTGCCGGGCGCAAAGTCATTCAGCTCACGCGCTTGCTGCCAGTGCAGGCGCACGCCCCGCGCCTGCAGTGCAGGCACCAGCGCAGCCAGCAGCTGGCGGTTGTCCAGCTGGCCTTCGCCTGGCAGGTAGTAGGCGGCTTGAAAATGTCTGGCCAGCGCTGGCTCCAGCTCGGCGATTTGGGGGGCACCCAGGGTCTGCAAAGGCGGCAGCTCGGGGATGGCCGCCTGGGTGCGCTGCAAGATGCCATGGAAGCGCTGGGCTTCCGCCGCATCCTGGCGGTGCCAGACCACCATGGTGCCGGCCTGCTGCAAAAACACCGGCGCCTCCAGCTGCGCAAGCAACGCGGGCCAGCGCTGCAGCCCATACTGGCCCATGCGCACCACGCCATGCTCGGTCACGGCCGATTCGGCCAGCGGCGCGAGCATGGCGGCGGCCACACGCGCTGCGGCATGCTCGGCATCCGGCCCGCCCCGGTCATACAGATCGATGGAGAAGCCCCGGCCCGACAGCTCCAGCGCCATCAGCCGGCCCAGCAGGCCAGCGCCCAAAATGGTGATACGGGATTGGGGAGAAATGAAGGGCTGAGAGGGCATGTTTTGTAGTTGGCAATAGACAAAACAGTGCGCGCAGCTGCCGAAAACTCCCCACGCCAGCATGACCTGGATCGGGTTGCGGAGCGCTGCCATGGCGGCGCGCTCCAGGGTCTGATCTCAGTCGCGCTGCAGCCAAACTGCTGCAGGGACACCCCTGTTTCGTCTCAGGCTGCATTAAAACACAGCGCTGCGCCGGGGGCATGGGGCTGCGTCAAGCCGTCGTCACAATCGTGGATAATTTTGCCCAGGCCGGGCCAGTGTTGCCCGGCATTGTTTTTGGACTGCAGCCATGGCCTCACTGAACCCCTCTTCTCCCGTCTCCTTGCCGCGCTATGCCCGGGTGCTGTCGATTGCCGGCTCCGACAGTGGCGGGGGGGCAGGTATCCAGGCCGATCTGAAGACCATGTCGGCGCTGGGCTGCTTTGGCATGACCGCGATCACGGCGCTGACCGCGCAAAACACGCAGGGCGTGCGCTCCATCCATGGCGTGCCACCAGTCTTTCTGCAAGAGCAGCTCGATGCGGTGCTGGAGGACATTGGCTGCGATGCCGTCAAGATCGGCATGCTGCATGCGCCCGAGATTGTCGCCGTGGTGGCCTCGGCGATTGACCGCTATGCCTTGCCCCATGTGGTGCTGGACCCGGTGATGGTCGCCACCAGCGGTGACCGGCTGATTGCCGAGGCCACCGTGGCTGAGCTGGTGCGCGAGCTGTTTCCGCGCGCTGCGCTCATCACCCCTAATCTGGACGAAGCGGGTTTGCTGCTGGGCCGCAGCCTGGTGCATGCCGACCAGCTCGAGCAGGCCGCGCAGGATTTGCTGGCCCTGGGCGCCAAGGCTGTGCTGATCAAGGGCGGCCATCTGCCCGGCAATGAGGTGGTGGACCTGCTGGCCACTGCCGACGGCGAGCGTCTGCGCCTGGCTTCCACCCGCATCCACACCCATAACGGCCATGGCACGGGCTGCACCCTGTCATCGGCCATTGCCTGCCAGCTGGCCCTGGGGCAGCCGCTGCCGGCCGCCGTCAGCCTGGCGCGGCAGTATATTCTGGGCGCCATTGAATCGGGTGCCGATGTGCATACCGGCCAGGGCCATGGCCCGCTGAACCATGGTTGGAACCCGCAAAAGCAGGTGATTGTGCGTTGAACACCTGCGTTTGGCGGGTTCTGTAAGCAGCGGTCAGGGTGGCTAGGTAGCCGATTTTTTGCCCGTATTTACGTCTAAATGGCTAAATAATTGACCATTTGAAATCGAAATGACCTGAAATTTGTCGATACTACGACGAAATGCAATATTTATTGAACATCAAATGGCGTTGCTGTTAACTTAAGTTACTTTCTACGTTTACGATTTAAGCCAATGATATATATCAATAACATGCGAAAAATGTAGCCTGAATCAAGCTTTCGATACATTTTCCAGTGTTGTTTTTCATGGGTTAAATATATTTAAGTAAACCATATGTAAACATGCAAATTTCTGGGGCCTGCTGTCAACCGCCTCGTCATCCCCGGCGTTGAACACGCATCTTTAGGAGATTGTTCACATGACCACCGCAAATGTTTTCAGCATCTGGCCAGAAGACGAACGTGATCGCAAGCGCTAAGCACTGGCGCCAGTAGCTCTTTTTTCCTGCTTGCCGATACTGAAGCCGGCAACCCACCCCAGTAGACGGCTCCTCCATGGAGCCGTTACTTGCGAATAGGGCGCGGAAGCTGCACATTCCCGCCCGGGATGGCCCAAAGACCGTCCATCCCCTCTCAACATGCACCTCGCTTTCGGGCCATCTGGCTGTAGAAAGGCGGGGTGTTTGTTTTTGTGCCGCAGTTTTGGGAGACCAGCCCTCAGACCAGCGCCTCTGGCGCGCTGGTTGGGCCTTTGCAATCGGGTTTATGCGGCAGAGCTGGCCGTGCTGCGGCTTGGCTGGCCCAGCAGGCTGCGCGCTTCCTGGCCTGCATGGGCACGTGAGGCCGACAGGCGCAGCAGGCGCTCCAGCGCCCGGTCCTGGATACCCCGGCTTTTGAGGGCGGTGTAGGTGGACTCGGCGTAATCCAAGGTGGTGCCATAGATGCCGCAGGACTGGGCAAAGATGCGGCGGTAGTCTTCTTCGCTCAAGGTGCCCGTGCAGCGCGGGCTGGATTTGGACAGCGTAAAGGCCAGCGCCTTGACGGGGCCGTCTTCGGTCTGGCAATCGAGCCACTTGGGATCGTAGGAGTCGGTGGCCATTTCGCGCTGCCACAGGCGAGGCATCATCTCGGGCACATGCTGACGGGCGATGCGAAAGGCCATGCCTCGGCAACTGCCACCGGAGAACATGCCAAACACCAGGCCGGGGCACTCGGGCGTGCCCCGGTTGATGTGGCTCCACATCTTGAGCGCGCGGTGCCAGCCAAAGACCCGCGCGTGGCGGCATTCCAGAAATTCGAACTCCGGGCGCCAGATCAGCGAGCCGTAGGCAAATACCCAGAGATCCTCCGCTCCTCCCCATTCCTGCATGGTTTGCGCCAACATCTGTTGTGGGCAACGACTGCGGGATGGAGCGACCAAATTCGTCATAGTGCTATCAACCAACAAAGCAAAGTAACAAGCAATTGTTATAGCGCTCGGCGTGAGCCAGCGCTAGCGTTGCAGCGCCCCGGCATCTAAATTTGCGTTGAAAGCAACAGTCTGGCGGGCGCTGTACGCACAGTGCACAACGCAGGAGGCAGCCGGAGCGATGACAGCGGCCAGGCACGGGCCTGTGCAAAGATTTGCATAGCAGCCGGCGGCATCGATGGCTGCTGCCGCCAGGTGATCGCTGTTGCAGCCTTGTCGCCCGCTGGTGGGCATGGCAGAGTGCTGAGATTATTCAATGCTATGATGTTCATAGCTGATGCGGTACTCAGCGGTGCTCGGAAACCGGTTTTTCGGTGAATGTTGCCAGCGCGCTGCCGTGTACAGGGGGCTTGCGTGGGGCAAAGCCGCCTGGTTGGCGTTCGATGAGAATGGTCTTCCTATGAATATTGTGATCTTGGACGATTATCAGGATGCAGTGCGCAAACTGCAGTGTGCATCCGTTCTCGACGCCTATTCGGCCAAGGTCTATACCAATACGGTCAAGGGTCTGGGGCAACTGTCGGTGCGTCTCAAGGATGCCGACATCATCGTTCTGATCCGCGAGCGCACGCATATCAACCGCCTGCTGCTCGACAAGCTCCCGCGTCTCAAACTGATTGCCCAGACCGGGCGCATCGGCTCCCATGTGGATTTGACAGCCTGCACCGAGCGCGGTGTGGCGGTGGCCGAGGGTGTGGGATCGCCCGTGGCGCCCGCCGAGCTGACCTGGGCGCTGATCATGGCCGCAGCGCGCCGCCTGCCGCAGTACATCGCCAACTTAAAGCATGGCGCCTGGCAGCAGTCGGGCTTCAAGGCGGCCAATATGCCGCCCAATTTTGGCCTGGGCAACGTGCTGCGCGGCCGCACCCTGGGTATCTGGGGCTATGGCCGCATTGGCCAGCTGATTGCCGGTTATGGCAAGGCCTTTGGCATGGAGGTGCTGGTCTGGGGCAGCGATGGCTCGCGCGCCAAGGCACTGTCCGATGGCCACAAGGTGGCCTCGAGCAAGCAGTTCTTCTTTGCCAACAGCGATGTGCTGACCGTGCATTTGCGCCTGAGCGAGCAGACCAAGGGCTGCATCAGCTTTGACGATCTGGCGCAGATGAAGCCCTCGGCCACCTTCGTCAACACCTCGCGGGCCGAGTTGGTGCAGCCCGATGCGCTGATTGCTGCACTCAACCGGGGACGCCCCGGCATTGCGGCCGTCGATGTGTTCGAGAGCGAACCCATCCTGCAGGGCCATGCCTTGCTGCGGCTGGAGAACTGCATCTGCACGCCCCATATTGGCTATGTCGAGCAGGATAGCTACGAGCAGTACTTTGGCGTGGCCTTTGACAACGTGGTCAACTTCATCAAAGGGCGGCCATCGAACATCGTCAACCCCGGCGCCTTGCAGGTTCGCCGCTGAAACTGTTCTATTCACAGAAAAGGGCCCTGCGAGGGCCCTTGGTGTTGCAGCAGCGCGGGTATCACTCCAGCTGCAGTTTCTTTTTTGCAATCAAGGCGTTGTACATCTTGCGGTCGCTGCTGATGCGCGTTTGCAGCGCTGCGGGCGATGCGTCCTCCAAGGTCCAGGCCTGGCGCAACAGCTGATCGCGGATGTCGGCGGTGTTGAGCACCTTGAGCAGCGCGTCGCTCAGCTGGCTGCGGATGGCGGCAGGCATGCTGGCCGGGGCCATTAGCGCGTTCCAGACTTCGATATTTACATCCTGGGCGCCGATTTCGCGCATCGACGGCGTCTGCGGCATCAGCTGTGTGCGCTGGGCGGAGGTGACGGCCAGGGCCGCCAGCTTGCCGCTTTGCACCAGCGGCAGCACCGACGAGATGGGCAGCAGCGCGCAGTCGAGCTGGCCGCCCATCAGCGCGCCGACAACACCGGGGGCACCGGTAAAGGGGATGTGCACGGCATCGAAATGCAGCGCATCTTTGAGCAGCTCCATGCCCAGATGGCCGCCCGAGCCCAGGCCGGTGGAGCCGTAGCTGGCGGCATTGCCTTTTTGGCGCAGGCTGGCGAGCGCCTTGTCGGTCTGCGCACCTGCACTGGCCGGCACCACCCAGGCCAGCGGCGATACGCCCACCAGGGCGAGCGGCGCAAAGTCCTTGACCGGGTCGTAGGGCAGCTTGGCATACAGCGCCTGCGACGAGGTCAGCGGGCCATTGCCCACAATGCCAAAGCTGTGGTCATCGGTCGCGCGGGCCACCTGGTCGGCGCCGATATTGCCGCTGGCACCAGGCCGGTTGTCGACCACCACGGGCTGGCCCAGGATCTGCGCCAGCGGCTGAGCGATCATGCGCGCCTGCATGTCGGGCGAGGAACCCGCCGGGTAGCCGACGATAAAGCGCAGGGGTTTGCTGGGCCAATGGGCTGGGGCTGCATGGGCGCTGGTCCAACCCGCAGGCAGGGCAGCGGCTGCGGCAAATCCCGCCAGGGATTGCAGCAAATGGCGACGGTCGATGGTCATGAAAAACAGGGCAGGGTGATAACTGGCGGCCATCCTACCCCAGTCCAGCCCGCCCCCAGCTGCTCACCCTGTCCGCCAGGCGGCTGCGGCCGGGCGCCCATGAAGCGCTATAAGCCCGCGCGCACAGTGCAGCGGCGTGGCCCGGGCCATGCCAGTATGATTTATGCTTTGTCACCGGCCGTCGCACAGTTTGCTTGCGTAGGCAAAAAATCCTGATCCATGAGCCGATTACGCACCCGACGTCCAGATTCCTCCTCTTCAGCACAGCCCGCAGCTGCCGCGCCGCCGTCACCCTGGCCAGGCGCGCCACTGCCCGCTGGCGGCCCAGGGCCTGTGCGCTCGCCACCCGATGCCAGCCGGCGCACCACCTGGATGCTGCTCGCTCTCTGGATCGGCGTGATGTTTGCGATCTACCTGGTGACCGAGGTCTACCGCAAGCCCAGCGAAGGCAAGGTCATGGCCCATGGCGTGCTGGAGATTCCGCGCGACCGCGATGGCCATTTCCGCGTGGCGGGCTCGGTCAACGGCGTGCCGGTGCAGTTCATGGTGGATACCGGTGCCAGCCTGATCAGCATCACCGATGCGGTCGCCGAACGTGCCAACCTGGGCGAGGGCGTGCCCATCAGCTTTCAGACCGCCAATGGCGTGCGCCAGGGCATGATGAGCCGGGCCGAGCGGATTGAGGTCGGCCCGCTGGCCGTCAACGATTTGCGCGTGGGCACGGGCTATACCGGCGAGAGCGCGCGCGATGCGCTGCTGGGGCAGAACTTCTTGCGCTACTTTGATGTGAGCATCTCGGGTAACAGCATGGTGCTCAAGGCGCGCGACAGCGAGTCGGCACGTTGAATTTGGAGGCCAGCTCAGCCCATATCCGGCTTGCAGTCAAATGCGGCCTGCAGGCCATTGTTGCCATCGGGCAGGCGCACGGCGGCCGGTGATTCGCTGGCCTCGTACAGGCCAACGCAGTGCTGGGCTGCCAGCGCACGCGCCAAGGCCAGCGCGGCCTTGGCCTGGGCCGGTTGCACGGCGACAAAAACAATATTGCGGCCAATGCTGTAGTCGGCCAGCAGGCTTTTGTCCTCGGGTGGGAGCTCTTCCCGGTAAGGGCCTGATCGGGGGGGAAAGCGCTGCATCATCTCCAGGCACCAGGCTTTGAGCGACAAGGTAGCAACAGCCGGATCCTCGTAGTCATGGTGCTCGGGCCATTCGGTCTGGGCCTGGAACCAGAGACCAAAGGCCGCCGCTTCCTTGGGCGCGGCGGAGGGCGCAAAAACCAGCAGATGGTAGCTCATGGTGTGGTCTCCCGGCAGTGATGCCCCGAAGGCCATTTAACCAAAGCTGCTGCATATTGGGTGTGCGATTTGTCCTACGCCCTGCCATAGGCCAGCCGCGGCGGCGTCGGACCTCGCATGCCCAGCGCGTGGTGGGCATGCGGTTTGGCTGGGCTTACTTGGTGCCGAAGATGCGGTCGCCCGCGTCGCCCAGGCCCGGCAGGATGTAGCCGTGGTCGTTGAGCTGGCGGTCCACGGCGGCCGTGTAGATGTCCACATCGGGGTGGGCGGCCTGCATGGTCTTGATGCCTTCAGGGGCTGCGAGCAGGCACATGAACTTGATCGACTTGGGCTGGCACTTGTCCTTGAGCTGCTGCACGGCGGCGGCGGCCGAGTTGCCGGTGGCCAGCATCGGGTCCACGACGATCACATCGCGCTCGCCCATGTTGTCGGGCATCTTGAAGTAGTACTCGACGGGTTGCAGCGTTTCGGGGTCACGGTACAAACCGATGTGGCCGATACGGGCGCCGGGCACCACGTTGAGCATGCCGTCGAGAAAGCCATTGCCGGCGCGCAGGATGGAGACCAGGGCCAGTTTCTTGCCATCGATGACCTTGCCGACCATCTTTTCCATCGGGGTTTCGATCTCAAGATCCTGCAGCGGGAAGTCGCGCGTGATCTCATAGGCCATCAGGGTGGACAGCTCGCCGAGCATGCGGCGAAAGCTGTTGGTCGATGCCTCCTTGCGGCGCATCAGGGTGAGTTTGTGCTGGACCAGCGGGTGGTCGATGAGGTGAACGGTGCTCATGGTAGTTGCCAATGTCATTTTTGGCCGCAATGGTAGCAGTGCCGCTCTGTGGCCGTGCGCTGCTGGTGAATATATTTACCGAATGGTAGGCTTTAGCGCTGCAAATCGCCGCCCATTGCCGCTCAGGCGCTGCCCAGCAATTGCGCGTAGCGCCCCAGGTCCACATTGCCGCCGCTGATCAGCACGCCCACGCGGGCGCCCTGCAGATCAACGCCGCCAAATCGGGCCCCGGCCAGGCTTAGCGCGCCGGTGGGCTCGACCACCATCTTCATGCGCTCGGCATAAAAGCGCATGGAGTCCACCAGTTGCGGATCGCTGGCGGTGACGATATCGGTCACATCGCGGCGGATGATGGCATAGGTCAGATCGCCCAGTGCCTGGGTCTGTGCGCCATCGGCAATGGTGCGGGGCGTGGCGATCTTGACGATCTCACCCTTGCGCAGCGATTGCTGGGCATCATTACCCGCCTCCGGCTCCACGCCATAGACCTTGCACTGGGGTGCCATGGCCTTGGCCGACAGCAGGCAGCCCGACAGCAGTCCGCCGCCGCCCAGGCAGACAAACAGGTAGTCGAGCTGGGGCACGTCCTGGAACAGTTCCATCGCGCTGGTGCCTTGGCCGGCAATCACATCGGCATGGTTGTAGGGCGGCACCAGGGTCATGCCGCGCTCCTGGGCAATGCGCTGGCTGATCGCCTCGCGGTCTTCGGTAAAACGGTCATAGGTGATGACCTCGGCGCCGTAGCCGCGCGTGGCATCGAGCTTGGCCGCCGGGGCATCTTCGGGCATCACGATGGCCGCAGGCATGCCCAGGATGCGGGCCGACAGCGCAATCGCCTGCGCATGGTTGCCCGAGGAGAAGGCCAGCGCGCCGCGCTGCGCCTGCTGCGGCGAGAACTGGGCCAGCGCGTTGTAGCCGCCCCGGAACTTGAAGGCGCCCATGCGCTGGTAGTTCTCGCACTTGAAGAAGAACTCAGCCCCCGTCAATTTATCGAGGGTGGACGAGCGCATCACTGGCGTGCGGTGGGCAACGCCTTGCAGGCGCTGGGCAGCGGCCTGCACATCATCGAAAGTGGGGAGCGGGGTGGCGGTGGCGTTCATGGTCGATCAGGGTGGCAGAGGCGTCGAGGGATTCATGGTAGTGGCTTTTTGGCGATTCGGTGTCGCTCTGGTGGTGCGCCCTGGGCGTATTGCCTGCTGCGTTGCGGGTTGCTGCGCTGCCCGGCACCTGGCGGCTCAGGCTGGCTGACAAGCTTGTGCGCAATGCTTTCCGGGCGCTGGCGGGCTGGCTTTGACAGCCGTTGCCTATAGGCGTTTACGTATAATCGGCTGCTTGTATCGGCTTATGTAGCTAAAGGTTGGGGTATGTGGAACAAAAAATTTGCGCTGGCCATCGGTGCCGCAGCGGTCTCGGTGTTGGCAGCGGGCGCGGCGCAAGCGCAGGGCCGTGATCTGGTGGTGGCCTCGAGCGCGACCTACGCACCTTTTGCGTTCGAGAACAAAGACAAGCAGATCGTCGGCTTTGACATCGACATCGTCAATGCCATCGCCAAGCAGCAGGGCATGAAGCTGCGCATCGTCAACACGCCGTTCAGCAGCATCTTTGCCTCGCTCAACAATGGCGATGTGGACTTTGTCATCTCCGGCGTGACCATCAACGACAAGCGCAAGCAGAGCTTTGATTTCTCCCAGCCTTACTTTGATGCCCGCCAGCTGATCGCTGTGCCCAAGGACAGCACGGTGGCCTCGCTCAAGGACCTCAAGGACAAGAAGGTGTCGGTGGTCAGCGGCTCGACCGGTGACGATGTGATGAGCCGCGAAGTCGGCAAGACCAGCGCCAATATCCGCCGCTTCGAGAGCACACCGCTGATCATCTCCGAGCTGGCCGCAGGTGGCGTGGATGCCGCCATTGGCGACAATGGTGTCATCGCCTACCGCGTCTCGCAGTACCCGGCGCTCAAGACCGTCGATGATGCGAGCTTCCCCAAGGAGCATTTCGGCATCGTCGTGCGCAAGGGCGACAAGGCCTTGCAAGACAAGATCAACGCCGGCCTGGCCGCCATCCGCGCCGACGGCAGCTACAACGTGATCTACAAGAAGTGGTTCAACCAGGACTACAAGCCCCAATAAGGCAAGGCTTGGCGCAGTTGCAATGACGGCCCTGTGGCCGTCATTTTGTTTGAAGGAATGGATTGATGGACAACAACACCCCCGTAGAGTGGTTCGGCTGGTTCCGCCCCGACATCCTGGTGGAATACAAGCAAATGTTCTGGCAAGGTGCCATGGTCACCATCGGCATGACGGTGGCCTGCGTGATCATGGGCTGCGCGCTGGGCCTGATGCTGGCCCTGGCGCGCCTGGCCGACACGCGCCACCAGCCCTGGAAGGGCGTGTGCAAATACCTGCTGCGCTGGCCATCGACCGCCTATGTCAGCTTTTTCCGGGGCACGCCGCTCTTTGTGCAGATCTTGCTGATGCATTTTGCCGTGATGCCCTTGTTCGTGCACCCGGTCAACGGGCTGTTCATCAGCGGTGACCTGGCGCGCACGCTCAAGCAGGACCATGGTGCGCTGATGTCTGGTGTGGTGGCCTTGACACTGAACTCGGCGGCCTACATCTCCGAAGTGTTCCGCGCCGGCATCCAGTCGATTGCCGTGGGCCAGAAGCAGGCGGGCATGTCGCTGGGCATGACGCATGGCCAGATGATGCGCTATGTGGTGATTCCGCAGGCCTTCCGCCGCATGCTGCCGCCGCTGGGCAACAACATGATCTCGCTGCTCAAGGACACTTCGCTGGTCTCCGCCATTGGCCTGGCCGAGATGGCCTATGCCGCGCGCACCGTGGCCGGCGCCTATGGCCGCTACTGGGAGCCTTACCTGGCCGTTGCGCTGGCCTATTGGTTGATGACCTTTATGCTGACCCTGGGCCTGCGGGCGCTGGAAAACCATCTGGCACGCACCGATCGCACTTGATTGCGCAATGCATAAGCGAAAAAGCCGGCAATTGAACTGCCGGCTTTTTCTTTGCGGTGCCTCTCAAGCTACTTCTTGCCGCCCATGATGCTGCCCAGCACGCCGCGCAGAATCTGGTTGCCCAGCTTGGTGCCAAAGGAGCGGGCCGTGGACTTGGCCATGGACTGCACGATGCCGTCCTTCTTGCCGCCACGCGGGCCGGTGGTGCCAAAAAGAATGTCGTTGATGCTGCCCATCAGGCCGCCATCCTCAGGGGCTGCAGCGCCACCTGTAGCGCCCGCTCCGGCCTTGCCGCCTTGTGCATCGGTGGCCTGGCCGGCGCGCGCCTTGAGGATCTCATAGGCCGACTCGCGGTCCACCGGCGTGTCATAGACGCCAGCGACCAGCGAATTCTTCAGCAAGGCCTGGCGCTGTTCGGTAGTAATGGGGCCGATCTGGCTGCCGGGTGGCAACACATAGACGCGCTCTGTCACGCTGGGGCGGCCTTTTTCGTCGAGAAAGCTGACAAGCGCCTCGCCTACGGCCAGCTCGGTGATGGCCGCTTCGATGTTCAGGCCCGGATTGGCGCGCATCGTGGTGGCCGTGGCCTTGACGGCCTTCTGGTCGCGCGGCGTGAAGGCGCGCAGCGCATGCTGCACGCGGTTGCCCAGCTGGGCGAGCACGCTGTCGGGAATATCCAGCGGGTTTTGCGTGACGAAATACACGCCCACGCCCTTGGAGCGCACCAGGCGCACGACCAGCTCGATGCGCTCTTGCAGCACCTTGGGCGCGTCATTGAACAAGAGGTGGGCCTCGTCAAAGAAGAAGACCAGCTTGGGCTTGTCGGGGTCGCCAATTTCCGGGAGCTTCTCGTACAGATCGGACAGCATCCACAGCAAAAAGGTGGAGTACAGGCGCGGCGAATTCATCAGCTTGTCGGCTGCCAGGATGTTGATCACCCCCTGCGTGCCCACGGTCTGCATCATGTCATTGATGTTGAGCATGGGCTCACCAAAGAAGCTGCCGCCGCCTTGCTGCTCGATCTGCAGCAGGCCGCGCTGGATGGCGCCCACGCTGGCCGAGCTGATGTTGCCGTAGTCGGTGGTGAACTGCTTGGCGTTCTCGCCCACGTAGGACAGCATGGCGCGCAGGTCCTTGAGGTCGAGCAGCAGCATGCCGTTGTCATCGGCGATCTTGAAGACCAGGTTGAGCACGCCCATCTGCGTATCGTTCAGGTCCAGCATGCGGCCCAGCAGCAGTGGGCCCATGTCCGAGATGGTGGCGCGCACCGGGTGGCCTTGCTCGCCAAACACATCCCACAAGGTGGTGGGGCAGGCCTTGGGCGTGGGCAGGTCAATACCACGGTCTTGCAAGGTGGCGGCCAGCTTGCCGCCAATCTGGCCTACCTGGCTGATGCCGGTCAAATCGCCCTTGATATCGGCCATGAACACCGGCACGCCAATGCCCGAGAATCCCTCGGCCAATGTCTGAAGGGTTACAGTCTTGCCCGTGCCGGTCGCGCCGGTGATCAGCCCGTGGCGGTTGGCGAGGCCAGGAAGTAAAAAACACTCCGTTGTGCCATTTTTGGCAACCAGTAGGGGTTCAGCCATCGTAGGTTTCCTCTCCAGCATCAAAGTCAAAAGTAAAATCGCAGTCTAGCTAGATAAAACAATAGCAAAGGAAATTCTGTGGCAGGACACAGCAAATGGGCCAATATTCAACACCGCAAGGGTCGTCAGGACGAAAAACGCGGCAAGGTATGGACCCGCATCATTCGTGAAATTATGGTCGCTGCGCGGCAGGGCGGTGCGGATTTGAGCGCCAACCCGCGTCTGCGTCTGGCGATCGACAAGGCCAAGGCGGCCAACATGCCGGCCGACAACATCAAGCGCAACATCGACAAGGCCACCGGCAACCTCGAAGGCGTGACCTACGAGGAAATCCGCTACGAAGGCTATGGCATCGGTGGCGCGGCCATCATTGTTGACACCATGACGGACAACCGCGTGCGCACGGTGGCCGATGTGCGCCATGCGTTCAGCAAGCACGGCGGCAACATGGGCACCGAAGGCTCGGTGTCCTTCCAGTTCCGCAACCTGGGGCAGCTGGTGTTTGCCCCTGGCGCTGACGAGGACAAGATCATGGAAGTGGCGCTCGAAGCGGGCGCCGAGGATGTGATCACCGACGAGGAGGGCGCCGTCGAAGTGCTGACGCCCCCGTCAGAATTTGAAGCGGTGCGCAATGCGCTGGAGGCAGCGGGATTCAAGCCCGAAGTGGCCGAGGTGACGATGCGCCCCGAAAATACCGTAGATCTGGATGAGGAAGGTGCGGCCAAGATGCAAAAGTTGCTGGACGCACTGGAAGATCTGGATGATGTTCAAGATGTTTACCATAACGCGGCGCTATGAAGGTACTTGTGATTGGTGGCGGCGGCCGTGAACACGCAATGGCCTGGAAGTTGGCGCAATCGCCCAAGGTCTCCAAGGTCTATGTAGCCCCGGGTAACGCAGGCACCGCACGCGACAAGCGTCTGGAAAACCTGCCGATCACCGATGTGGTCCAACTGCGCGAATGGGCGCAGGACAACGGTGTGCAGCTGTCCGTCGTGGGCCCCGAGGCGCCTTTGGCCGCCGGCGTGGTCGACGAGTTCCGCGCGCATGGCATGAAGATCTTTGGCCCGACCAAGGCCGCAGCGCAGCTGGAAAGCTCCAAGGCTTTCTCCAAGGATTTCATGGCACGCCATGGCATCCCGACGGCGCAGTACGAGACCTTCAGCGACCCGGTGGCGGCCCATGCCTACATCGACAAGCTGGGCGCGCCCATCGTCGTCAAGGCCGACGGCCTGGCTGCCGGCAAGGGCGTGGTGGTGGCCACCACCGCCCAGGAAGCGCACGATGCCGTGGACTTCATGCTGGTGGACAACAAGTACGGCGTTGCCCATAACGACGGCGGCGCCCGCGTGGTGATCGAGGAGTTCCTCGACGGCGAAGAGGCCAGCTTCATCGTGCTGTGCGATGGCAAGAGTGTGGCGGCCATGGCGACCAGCCAGGACCACAAGCGCCTCAAAGACGGCGACCAGGGCCCCAACACCGGCGGCATGGGTGCCTACTCGCCCGCCCCAGTGGTGACGGCTGATGTGCATGCCCGCGCGATGCGCGAGATCATTCTGCCCACCATCCGTGGCATGGAAAAAGACGGCATTCCCTACACCGGCTTCTTGTACGCGGGCCTGATGATCGACAAGGCGGGGCACCCCAAGACCTTGGAGTTCAACTGCCGCATGGGTGACCCGGAAACCCAGCCGATCATGATGCGCCTCAAGAGCGATCTGGTCGATGTGATGCAGGCTGCCACCGACGGCAAGCTCGACCAGATCGAGCTGCAGTGGGACCGCCGCACCGCGCTGGGCGTGGTGATGGCCGCCCATGGCTACCCGGACGCTCCCCGCAAGGGCGATGTGATCACCGGCCTGCCCGAGGACGAAGAAGAAGTGATGGTCTTCCACGCCGGCACCACAGTGCGGGATGGCAAGCCCGTCACCAGCGGTGGCCGCGTGCTGTGTGTGACCGCCTTGGCCGACAACGTCAAGCAGGCGCAGCAGCGCGTGTATGCCGCTGCAGCGCAAGTGCATTTCGATGGTGCGCAATACCGCCACGACATCGGCTACCGCGCGGTCAAGTGACTGCCCGCAAGCCCACAGAGAGCCAGGCCCGTGCTGTCCTCGTCCGTTGACCAACTGAACGCCGGGGCCCAGGCCCAGGCGGTGGCCGCCTACCTCCAGTCGCTGCAGGCCTCGATCACCGAGGCCGTTGAAGCGCAGGAGCAGGGGGCGGGCAGCTCCGTGCGCTTTCTGGCCGATGCCTGGCACAAGGCGCCCGGTGAGAAGCTGCAAGGCCAGGGTCTGACCAAGATCCTCGAAGGCGGAGCGGTGTTTGAGCGCGCAGGCGTGGGCTTCTCGCAAGTGCGGGGCCCGCAGTTGCCACCCTCGGCCACCCAACACCGGCCCGAGCTGGCAGGTGCCCCTTTCACGGCCATGGGCGTGTCGCTGGTCTTCCATCCGCGCAACCCCTATGTGCCCACGGTGCATATGAATGTGCGCATGATTGCAGCAGGCCACCCCGGCCAGCCCGCCACCTGTTGGTTTGGTGGCGGTATGGACCTGACGCCGTTCTACCCGTTTGCGCAGGACGCGCAGCATTTTCACCAGGTTTGCCACGATGCGGTGGCGCCTTTTGGTGCTGAGTTGTACCCGCGCTTCAAGCAGTGGTGCGACAGCTATTTTTTCCTCAAGCACCGCAACGAAGCGCGCGGCATCGGCGGCATCTTCTTTGATGATTTCTCCGAGCTGGGCTTTGAGGGCGGCTTTGCAATGCTGCAGTCGGTGGGCGATGCCTTTTTGCAGGCCTATCTGCCCATCGTGCAGCGCCGCAAGGACGAGGTCTATGGCGAGCGCGAGCGGGACTTTCAGCTCTACCGGCGCGGGCGCTATGTGGAGTTCAACCTGGTCTGGGACCGGGGCACCCACTTTGGTTTGCAGTCGGGTGGGCGCACGGAGTCGATCCTGCTGTCGATGCCGCCGCTGGCGAGCTGGAGCTACCAGCGCCAGGACCCTGAGGGCTCGCCCGAAGCGCGTTTGCTGGCGGACTTTTTGCAGCCGCGTGATTGGCTGTAAATACCGGGCCGCTCGGGCTGCCGGTGCCCTTGTGCTGCGGCTTGGCGAGGGCCTCCGTCTGCGCTGCAAGGCCCTACCGGGGCGCCATTTGGCGCAGCTTGCGTATAATTGACTTTCCGCTGACCGTATTCATGCCCCATCGCAGGCTGTGCGGCAGTATCTCTTGAAGGCCTTGCCCTTTTGCCACGGCGTGTTGACGCGATCAACAATAACTGCAACACGCGCTATAGTACAAACACTTTCATCCATCACCGACTGATGACCACCGCCAAAAAATCCGAATCCACTGCCAAGAAATCTGTGCAATTGCTGCAGCGTGCCATCGTTGATGGGCTGGAAGATGTGAAAGCACAAGATATCCAGGTTTTCAATACCGAGCACCTCTCGCCGCTGTTTGAGCGCGTGATCGTCGCTGCCGGTACCTCGAACCGCCAGACCAAGGCCTTGGCTGCCAGCGTCAAGGACGCCGTCAAGGAAGCGGGCTTTCCCAAGCCACGCACCGAAGGCGAAGACAACGGCGAATGGATCATTGTCGACTGCGGCCCGGTTGTGGCCCACATCATGCAGCCGATGATCCGCCAGTACTACCGCCTCGAAGAGATGTGGGGCGATACGCCCGTGCGCGTCAAGCTGGGCGCTGCCAAGCCCAAGGCCGCCAAGCCGGCCAAGGCCAAACCAGAAGCCGCTGCCGACACCGCTGCTGACAGCAAGAAGAAGCCCGCTGCACGCAAGCCTGCTGCTGCCAGCGCTGCCGATGCACCGGTGAAGAAGACCGCTGCGAAGAAGCCAGCGGTCAAGAAGATCTCGGGCACCGTGGCCAAAAAGCCTGCGGCCAAGAAGACCAGCGCTGCTGCCACCGTCAAGACCGTCGTGGTCAACAAGCCCAAGGCCAGCAAGCCCGCAGCCAAGTCAGCCGTCGCCAAGCCTGCAGCCAAGAAGCCAGCGGCCAAGCGCGCGACCAGCAAGGCCAAGTAACGCCCCTCAACCTGCGGGTTGCAAAGAGCTGTACTGCCGAGCAGGACAGCTCTTTTTCATTGGAGATTTCACATGAAGATTTTCATTGTTGCGGTGGGCCAGCATGTACCTGATTGGGCGCAGATCGCTTATGACGACTATGCCAAGCGCTTCCCGCCCGAGCTGAAGGTGGAGCTCAAGGCGGTCAAGACCGAGCCGCGCGGCTCCAAGACGGTGGAGACCCTGTACGCCGCCGAGCGCAAGCGCATCGAGGCGGCCATCCCGCGCGGCACACGCATTGTGGTGCTCGATGAGCGCGGCACCAACCTGACCACCAAGGCACTGGCCCAGCGGGTCAAGGGCTGGCAGCTCGAAGGTGACGATGTGGCGTTGATCATCGGTGGCCCCGACGGGCTGGACCCCGAGTTCAAGGCTGCTGCGCACGAGCGCATTCGCCTCTCGGACATGACCTTGCCCCATGCGATGGTGCGGGTGCTGCTGATCGAGCAGCTGTACCGCGCCTGGTCGGTCAATGCCGGCCATCCTTACCACCGCGAGTAGGCCCAGAACGCCTGCGCTCGGGTGGGCGAGAGCAGGGCAATATCCCCGCTTGCCAGCGGGCTGCCGGATGCGTTATGCTGCAAAAATAATAGCTGCTTGTGCTGGATTGATGGGCGCAGGCGCTTTTTTCAAATCTTGGCCTCGCTTCCCACCATGCATCCCTTCGTCTACCTGGCGTCACAGTCCCCGCGTCGCAGTCAACTGCTCGAGCAGATCGGTATCGCCCACCGCTTGCTGGTGGCCCAGGACGGCGATCCCGAGCCCCAGGACCCCGAAGCGCTGGAGCAGGTGCTGCCGCGCGAATCGGCCACCGACTATGTGCAGCGCGTGACCGGGCTGAAGCTCGATGCCGCGCTGGCCCGCCTGCAGCGGCGCGGCTTGGACCCAGCACCGATTCTGTGCTCTGACACCACGGTGTCGCTGGGCCGGCATATTCTGGGCAAACCCGAGACGCCGCAGCAAGCGAGCGAGATGCTGCAGGCACTCAGCGGCAAGACGCACCGGGTATTGACCGCTGTGGCCCTGCAAAGCGGGCGCAAGCGTTTGACGGCCTTGTCCGTCTCCAGCGTGCAGTTTGCGCCTATCGATGCCGCGCAGATCGAAGCCTATGTTGCCAGTGGTGAGCCCATGGGCAAGGCGGGCGCCTATGGCGTGCAGGGGCGGGCGGCCGCATATATTGCCAAGATCAGCGGCAGTTATTCCGGCATCATGGGGCTGCCCGTGTTCGAGACAGCGAATGTGCTGCGGGCTGCAGGGTTTGCCATCTAAGGCCCTTTAAGAATGACTTCTATGCAAAATGATATTTTGATCAATTGGGCGCCGCAGGAGACGCGGGTGGCCATCATTGAGGGTGGCGCCGTGCAGGAGCTGCACCATGAGCGCACCCTGGAGCGAGGCCTCGTGGGGAATGTCTACCTGGGCAAGATATCGCGCGTGCTGCCCGGTATGCAGTCGGCCTTTATCGACATTGGTCTGGAGCGCGCCGCATTCCTGCATGTGGCGGATGTCTGGCAGCGCCAGGAGGGTGGCCTGGCGCCGATGTTTGCGCGCAAGGGTGAGCCCCAGGTACCGATTGAAAAGCAGATCTTTGAAGGCCAGTCGATCATGGTGCAGGTCATCAAGGACCCGATCGGCACCAAGGGCGCGCGGCTGTCCACCCAGATCAGCGTGGCCGGGCGCTTGCTGGTCTTTCTGCCCCAGGACGACCATATCGGCGTCTCGCAAAAAATCCCCCAGAACGAACGTGATGCGCTGCGCGCCCGCCTGCAGGCACTGGTGGGCACGGCGCAAACGGGCGGTGGCGGCGGTTTTATCCTGCGCACCAATGGCGAGGATTCCAGCGACGAGGAACTGGCCGAGGACATCAGCTACCTGCGCAAGGTCTGGAAGCGCATCAAGGACAGCGCTGCCAAGCAGGCCGCCAAGAGCTTGCTGCACCAGGACCTGAGCCTGATGCAGCGCGTGCTGCGCGACATGGTCACGGAAAACACCCAGTCGATCCGCATCGATTCGCGCGAGCAGTTTGTGCTGCTGCAGCAGTTTGGCCAGGAGTTCATGCCGGCAGCGCTCCCCAAGCTGCAGCTCTACAAGGGCGAACGCCCGATCTTCGACCTTTACTCGGTCGACGAGGAGATCGCCCGCGCGCTGGGCCGGCGTGTGGACCTCAAGTCGGGCGGCTACCTGATCGTGGACCAGACCGAGGCCCTGACCACCGTCGATGTGAACACCGGCGGCTATGTGGGTGCGCGCAATTTTGACGACACCATCTTCAAGACCAACCTGGAAGCGGCCCATGCCATTGCCCGCCAGCTGCGGCTGCGCAACCTGGGCGGCATCATCATCGTGGACTTCATCGACATGGTGCACGAGGACCACCAGGCGCAGGTGCTGCACGAGCTGCGCAAGCAGCTGCAGCGCGATCGCGTCAAAACCATGTGCGGCGAATTCTCCCAGCTGGGCCTGGTGGAGATGACACGCAAGCGCACGCGCGAATCGCTCGCGCACATGCTATGCACCTCGTGCCCGGTCTGCAATGGGGTTGGTGAGGTCAAGACCGTGCGCACCGTCTGCTACGACATCCTGCGCGAGATTCTGCGCGAGGCACGCCAGTTCAACCCCAAGGAGTTCCGCGTGCTCGCCGCCCCTCCGGTGATCGAGATGCTGCTGGACGAAGAGAGCCAGCACCTGGCCGGCCTGTCCGATTTCATCGGCAAACCGATCTCGCTGCAGGCCGAAGGGCGGGATGGTTCGGACCAGTACGACATCGTGCTGCTTTGATCTACCGCGTCTCTCGGACACTGTTTGATAAAAAAATGAAGTTATTTTTCACTTTTTTATCTATAAATATAAAAATATTGTCTCTTTTCCTAGGTGAAGCGGCATTGCTCCAGCGTTCGGGCTGGTAGATGTCCTTGAATAGTGCTAATATTATTTCATCGGTGATTGAAAAATGATGAAATATTAGCGCTATGGCGAAGAAGACTGCTCCCCTTTTGCCCGCTACCACCAAGCTCCTTGTCGAGTTTGGAGAGCGGCTCAAGCTTGCGCGCCTGCGCAGGAAGCTGACAGCCAAGCAGGTGGCTGAGCGTGCCGGCATGACCCCCATGACCTTGCGCTCCTTGGAAGCCGGTGGATCAGGCGTGACGATGGGGGCCTATTTGTCGGTAATGCAGGTCCTTGGACTTGCCAATGATTTGGCCATGCTTGCCACGGAGGACCAGCTGGGCCGCCAACTCCAGGATGCACGCTTGGTCAAAAGCGAGACTGCGCAGCACGTCGTTAGCGAGCCGGTGAAACGTCGGTCATCACGCAAATCACAGACGGCGCCGGCCAGGAAAGACATGCCGACCACCGTTTTACCCTTGCCCCTCAGTGGCTCTGCAGCGGATGCTTTGGGGGAGGCCAAAAGCACAGCAGCGCTGAGCGCCCTGCTTAAAAAGAGCACAGAACCATGAGCAAGATAGCGGTCTATGCGGACTGGGAGGGGTTGCCGGGGCCTTGGCGCTTGGGTTTTCTGCACAGTCGCCGAACGCGCGCGACGGAGTTGTTTGAATTCGAATACGACACCAGGGCGCTGGCAGAGCCGCTTCTTGCCGGTGTGCACCTGGATCCGAACCTTCAGGCGTTCAGCGGGCCGCTGTATCCCCCTGCGCCCAGAGACAAGTTTGGCATCTTTGATGATTCAAGCCCGGATCGTTGGGGACGCAAGCTGATGGATCGGCGGTTCGAGCGTGAGAAGCGGGCAGGGCTGTGGCCGGCCGAGGCCCGCCTCTACGACTCCGATTACCTGTTGGGTGTGCATGACCAGTACCGCGTGGGGGCCTTGCGCTACCGGCTGGAGGACGAGGGCAGCTTCCTTGACGACCGTATCGACATGGCAGCGCCGCCTTTCACGGAAATTCGCGCGCTGGAGCAGGCCAGCCGTGGCTTGGAGCAAGACCCAGACAATATGGCGGCGCAGGGGCAGGACTGGCTGCGGATGTTGATCGCACCGGGTGGCTCGCTAGGCGGTGCCCGGCCAAAGACCAGCGTTGTGGACGATGCGGGGCGCCTGTACATCGCCAAGTTCCCCAGTATCAGAGACAGCTATGACGTTGGTGGCTGGGAAATGGTGGTGAATGCGCTCGCGCATGGCTGCGGCCTTCAGGTTGCTACGGCGCAGGCGCGTAAATTTGCCAGCGATTACCACTGCTTCATGGTGAGCCGCTTTGACCGGACGGACGGCGGGAGGCGGCTGCATTTTGCGTCGGCAATGACGATGACCGGCCGCAACGACGGCGATGATGCGTCCACGGGTGTGAGCTATCTGGAGCTCGCGGAAGTCATTATGCGCCAGGGCGCGCAGCCTAATCAGGATCTGAAAGAGCTCTGGTCGCGGATCGTCTTCAACCTGCTGGTCTCCAACACGGACGACCATCTCCGCAACCACGGCTTTATCCTCGTGCCTGGCAGGGGCTGGAAACTGTCACAGGCTTACGACATGAACCCGGTCGCCTATGCCGATGGCCTGAAGCTCAACATCACCGATGCAGACAATGCGCTGGATCTTGAACTGGCGCGGGAAGTTGCAGCTTATTTCCGTGTGAGCCTGAAAGACGCAGACAAGACCATTGACGCATTTCGAGGCATCGTCAGTCAGTGGCGGGTGGTCGCCACGCATGTCGGTCTGTCAGCCAGTGAACAGGGCCGAATGGCGGGCGCCTTTGCGCTTGCCGAGGAAGACTGAGGCCGACATGGCCATCTGTCAGCGCGCTCCGCGTCTGCAGACCGAGTCCAGCCAATATGCGGCTCAACATTGCTCGCGCTGATCGTCTGGAATGGCTGGGGTGCTGCAACTCCAGCTGCCCCAATCCAAACCAGATCAACCCTGCATTAGAGGGCGGTTAAAGCTTGCGCAGACGCTCCAGCGCCGCCAGCAAGGTCTCGTCCTTTTTGGCATAGCAAAAGCGCACCACCTGCTGGTCAAAGCCGTTGCCATAAAAGGCAGACAGCGGAATGGCTGCAACGCCCAGGTCCTTGACCAGTTGCTGGCAGAACTCGGCCTCGCTGGCATCGGTCACGGCCGAGATATCCACGCACTGGAAATAGGTGCCGGAGCTGGGCAGCAGCTTGAGGCGCGAGCCTTCGAGGCCGGCGCGGAACAGGTCGCGCTTCTTTTGGTAGAAGGCCGGCAGGTTCAGGTAGGGCGCGGGGTCCTTCAAATACTCGGCCAAACCCACCTGCATGGGGGTGTTGACCGTGAAGACATTGAACTGGTGCACCTTGCGGAATTCAGCAGTCAAGGGCGCCGGTGCGGCCACGGTGGCCACCTTCCAGCCAGTGACGTGGAAGGTCTTGCCAAAGCTGCTGACCACATAGGCGCGCGCGGCCAGGCCCGGGTAGCGTGATGCGCTTTCATGGCGCTCGCCGTCGAACACCATGTGTTCGTAAACCTCATCGGCCAGCAGCAGGATGTTGGTCGGGGCCAGCAGGTCTTGCAGCTGCTGCATCTCCTGCGCCGTCCAGGTGGTGCCGCTGGGGTTGTGCGGGGTGTTGATCAGCAGCAGGCGCGTCTTAGAGGTGATGGCTGCTGCGATCTTGCCAAAATCAGGGCGGAAGGTCTTGGGGGTCAGCGGCACGCGCACCGGCACGCCGCCGGCCAGCTCGATATTGGGCACATAGCTGTCGTAGCAGGGGTCCAGCACGATGACCTCGTCACCCGGGCTCACGCAGCTGAGGATGACGGTCAGGATCGCTTGCGTGGCGCCGGCAGTGACGGTGATTTCGCTGTTGGCATCGTAGCGCTTGCCATAGAGTGCCTCGATTTTCTGGGCCACCACCTCGCGCAAGGCTGGCACACCGGTCATTGGCGGGTACTGGTTGTGGCCGGCCTGCATGGCGCGGCTGACGCTCTCGATCAAGGCCAGATCACAGCCAAAGTCCGGGAAGCCCTGGCCCAGATTGACGGCCTTGTGCTCGGTGGCGAGCGCCGACATGACGGTGAAAATGGTGGTGCCCACGTTGGGCAGGCGGCTGGGGAACGATGGGGTCAGGGCAGAAGCGGACATGGTGGACAGGGCGGGACACAAGACCCCTGCCGGCAAGCGGGGCGGTGGTCTATGCATCCGTCGATCAATAAGCGGTGTGGAAAGGGTTGCGGATCAGAGTTCGTAGTCAGCCACGTGGCCAACCATCGCTCGGCCGATCAGATCACGGTTCAAACGGTCGCTGATCAGCTCGGCAAATTTGTAGACAAAATTGCGCATATAAGCGCCGCGCTTGAAGGCCACGCGCGCCACGCTCTCGCCAAACAGATGGCCCATGGGCCGCACGGCCAGGTCCTTGATCGGGTCGTCGCGCATGGCCATCTCGGCCACAATGCCAATGCCCAGACCCAGGCGCACATAGGTCTTGATGACGTCGGAGTCAATGGCTTCGAGCACGATCTTGGGCGTGAGCTGGCGGGCTGCCATCGCCGAATCGATCTTGCCCCGGCCGGTGAAGGACGGGTGGTAGGTGATCAAGGGCTCGCCGGCGATGTCCTCCAGATTGATGCGTTCTTTTTGCGCCAGCGGGTGCTGGTGGGGCATGACCAGCACATGCTGCCATTCGTAGCAGGGCAGGGTCACCAGCTCGGGGTAGTCGGCCAGCGATTCGGTGGCCATGCCCAGGTCGGCCTGTTCATCGATCACCATGCGGGCCACTTCGGCGGGCGTGGCCTGGTGCAGGCTGACCGTCACCTTGGGGTAGTGCTCGCGCAGGCGTGCCACCGGGGTGGGCAGCACATAGCGCGCCTGGGTGTGGGTGGTGGCGATGGAGAGCGTGCCGCTGTCCTGCGCGCTGTACTGGTCGCCAATGCGCTTGAGGTTGCCGACCTCGCGCATGATGATCTCGATGCTGCGCAGCACCTGCTGGCCGGGCTCGGTGATGCGTTTGAGGCGCTTGCCGTGGCGCGCAAAGATGTCGATGCCCAGCTCCTCTTCCAGCTCGATGATGGCCTTAGAGACGCCGGGTTGCGAGGTGTGCAATGCCTTGGCCGCCTCGGTCAGGTTGAGGTTGCGGCGCGCGGCCTCTTGCACAAAGCGGAACTGATGCAGGTTCATACAATGATGCGGAATATGAATTTACATCATTATGCTTGATTGGAATATAAAAAGCAGCCCTTAGACAGAAACCCAAGCGGCGGGGCGGAATTTTGGCACGCCGCGCTTGCCGCGCATCGCCATAGGCGCGGCGTCTAGGCTCAGATAGTTCGGCGATGCGACTCGGGCCCCTAGCCCTGCAGCTTGCCTTGCAGATAGCCGCCAGCCATGTCTGCCAAGAGCTGGATCACCCTTGCATCCTCGCCCATTGCCGGGGCGATGCGCAGCTGCACCTGGGGATAGCGCGGGGCGAGTTCCTCGACCAGCGCAGGAATGTCTTCGCTGGCATGCTTGCCCACGCCAAAGAGCAGGGGCCAGATGGTGATATGGGTCAGCTGCGGGTGCGACTGCAGCAGTTGGGCCACGGCCGGGCCCAGCGGCGGCTCGCACCAGTCCAGGTAGGCGCAAGCGACGGCAGCGTCAGGCCGTGCATGCTGTACCTGGGCGAGCAAATGCTCGGCATTGCGGCGCCAGACGGGGTCTTTGGAGCCGTGAGACAGCAGAATGAGACCAGTGGCAGAGGAGGGCGATGGCATGGGGCGATGGTGGTGGTCGAAGGTGGAGAGGTGTTTGCGGCTGTAAAGCTTGGAACCTTTGAACATTATCGCTTACCCATAGATGGGCGCGATTCGGCGCCCGCGCTGATACCGCGTGTAGCAAAATGTACAGCTTGCGCGCCTAGGTGCGAAAAAGCAGCCCATCCTGTGCAACGCTTTACACTGCCTACATATTTAGCTGTAAAAATAGTAGTTTGCTCTACCTGAAGCCAAAACCGATGATGCCGGATGTTTCCAATTTTTCGCGCCAGTCTCTGGCAACGTTTCAATCTTTGGCAACTGTCGGAAAGCTTTCCCCTCCCTGTACGTTCAGCCAGCTCGCCCGGGTTGGAGCGGTGGTCGCGGCGCTGGGGCTGCTCGCCGCCTGCTCGGACAAACCCGCGCCCACGGCTGCTGCGCCACAGGCCCCGGAGGTGGGCATCATCACCGTGCAATCCGCATCGCAGCAGCTGACTGCCGAGCTGCCGGGCCGCACCAACGCCTTCATGATTGCCGAGATTCGCCCCCAGGCCAATGGCATTGTCGAAAAGCGCCTGTTTACCGAAGGCGCCTCGGTCAAGGCCGGTCAGGCGCTCTACCAGCTCGATGACCGGCCCGCGCGGGCCGCGGTCAACAGCGCCGAGGCGGCACTGGCCAAAGCCAAGGCCACGGCGCAGACCGCCCGCAGCAATGCCGCGCGCAACAGCGAGCTGGTCAAGATCGATGCCATCAGCCGCCAGGTGTTTGATGACAGCCAGGCGCTGGTCGCACAGACCGCCTCCGATGTGGCCGTCGCCCAGGCTGCGCTGGACAATGCGCGCATCAATCTGCAGTACACCCGCATCAGCTCACCCATCAGTGGCAAGGTCAGCACCTCGGCGGTCACGCCCGGTGCGCTGGTCACCGCCAACCAGGCGACGGCGCTCACCACCGTGGTGCAGCTCGATCCGATGTATGTGGACTTCACCCAATCGAGCACCGAGATGCTGCAGCTGCAGCGCGACCTGAAGGCGGGGCGCTTTCAGCGCCTCGAAGGTGACCAGATTCCGGTGCGCATCCGCCTCGACGACGGCACTGAATACAGCCATGAGGCCAAGCTCAAGTTCTCTGGCGTGATTGTCAGCGCCACCACGGGCACCGTCACCTTGCGCGCCCAGGTGCCCAACCCCGATGGCGTGCTGATGCCCAATATGTATGTGCAGGCCTTGCTGCCCACGGCCGTCGCACCCGATGCGTTGCTGGTGCCACAGCAATCGGTGGTGCGCGATTTGACCGGCAAACCGACCATCTTGGTGGTTACCGCCGAGGACAAGGTGCAAAAGCGCACCTTGCAGCTCGACCGTGCGGTGGGCAGCCAGTGGCTGGTGGGCAGTGGGCTCAAGTCCGGTGAGCGCGTGGTGGTCGATGGCTTTCAGCGTGTGAAGGACGGTGACAAGGTGCGGGTGGCCGAGGTGGACCTGAAGGCGCAGGCCGAGCGTGTGCGCAGCCCGGGACGCGTGCCCGGCCAGGCCGCAGCGCCGGCAGCAGCCCAGTAAGTCACCCAGAACCCGAGGCTGCATCCATGGCACAGTTTTTTATCCAGCGCCCCATTTTTGCGTGGGTGATCGCCATCATCATCATGCTGGGCGGGGCCCTGTCCATCTCCAAGCTGCCGTTGGAGCAATACCCCGAGATTGCGCCACCGCGCGTCACCATCGGCACCCAGTACACCGGCGCATCGGCCGAGACGGTGGAGAACTCCGTCACCCAGATCATTGAGCAGCAGCTCAAGGGCATTGACAACATGCTCTACATGAGCGCGACCAGCAATGCCTCTGGCCAGGCCCGCATCACCTTGACCTTTGCGCCCGGCACCAATGTGGACGTGGCCCAGGTGCAGGTGCAAAACAAGATCCAGGGGGCGCTCAACCGCCTGCCCGAATCGGTCAAGAGCCGGGGCGTGTTCATCAACAAGGGCGGCCAGGATTTTCTGGTCACCTACAGCTTCTACTCGCAAGACCCGACGATGACCGAGGTCGACATTGGTGACTACATCAATGCCAGCCTGGTCGATGTGATCGGGCGCCTCGAGGGCGTGGGCGACATCAATGTGTTTGGTACGTCCTACGCCATGCGCATTTGGATGGACCCGGCCAAGATGGAGAAATTCGGCCTGATGCCGTCGGACCTGGCCAATGCGCTCAATGCGCAAAACGCCCAGGTCTCGGCCGGCCAACTGGGCGCGCTGCCGGCGGTGAACAACCAGCAGCTCAATGCCACGATCACCGCGCGCACCAAGCTCAAGACCGTCGACCAGTTCGAGGACATCGTGCTCAAGGCTGCGACCGATGGCTCGGTGGTCACCATCAAGGATGTCGCCCGGGTAGAGCTGGGCGCGGAGAACCTGAACGTGCAGGCCAAGCTCAATGGCATGCGCGGCGCGGGCATGGGCATCATCTTGGCCGACGGCGCCAATGCGATGGCGGTGTCCGATGCCGTTGCGGCCAAGCTGGCCGAGATGAAGCCGTATTTCCCCAACCAGATTGACTACTTCGTCAGCTCGGACTCCACCCCCTTTGTGCGCGCCTCCATCCACGAGGTGGTCGCCGCGCTGGGCGAGGCCATGGTGCTGGTGGTGATCGTCATGTTCGTGTTTTTGCAGAACCTGCGCGCGACCTTGATTCCGGCCATTGCCGTGCCGGTGGTGCTGCTGGGCACCTTTGGCGTGCTGTCGATTGCCGGTTACTCCATCAATACCTTGACGATGTTTGCGATGGTGCTGGCCATCGGCTTGTTGGTGGACGATGCCATTGTGGTGGTGGAAAACGTCGAGCGGGTGATGCACGAGACGGGCATGTCCGCCAAGGAGGCAACCAAGGTCTCGATGCGTGAAATCACCCCGGCGCTGGTCGGCATTGGCGTAACCTTGTCGGCGGTGTTTGTGCCCATGGCCTTTTTTGGTGGCTCCACCGGCGTCATCTACCGCCAGTTCTCGATCACCATCGTCGCGGCCATGGCGCTGTCGGTGTTTGTCGCGCTGACCTTGACCCCCGCGCTGTGCGCCACCATCCTGAAGGCGCCCGAGCATGCCGGCGGCCATGAGCGGGCCATTCGCAAGGGCCTGTTTGGTATCAGCGATCGGTTCTTCCGCTGGTTCAACCGCAATTTTGACCGCACTGCCAGCCGCTACCAGGGCATCGTCGCCCGCAGCCTGCGCCGCGCCAAGCGCATGATGCTGATCTTTATCGCGGTGCTGCTGGGTGTGTGGCTGTTGATGCACAAGCTGCCCACGTCCTTCCTGCCCGATGAGGACCAGGGCTTTCTGTATGTGAACGTCAACCTGCCATCGGGCGCGGCAGATGCGCGCCTGCAGGATGTGCTCGACGAGGTGCGCGAGTACCTGCTCCAGCAACCCGACATCATCAGCTTCAACCAGGTCTCGGGCCTCAACGGCGACCAAAGCTCGGCGCGTGGCTTTATCCGCCTCAAGCCCTGGGATGAGCGCAAGCTTCCATCGCAGTCGTCGGCAGCCATCGCCAACAAGGCCACCAAGGACCTGTCGCGCATCCGCGATGCACGCGTCTTGGTGATTCTGCCGCCGGCCGTGCGCGGCCTGGGTGCCAGCTCGGGCTTTAACTTCATGGTCAAGGACATGAACAGCATCGGCCACGATGGCCTGCTGGCCGCCAGCAACCAGGTGCTCGCGGCGATGCGTGCCAACCCGAATCTGACTGCGGTACGCACCACCAATCTGGACGATGCGGCCGAGCTGCGCGTCGATGTGGATGACCGCAAGGCCGCAGCGCTGGGCCTGTCCTATGCCGACATCAACAGCGTGCTGTCCAGCGCGATGGGCGGTACCTATGTGAATGACTTCTTGAACAATGGCCGGGTCAAGCGCGTCTACATCATGGGCGACGCGCCGCACCGCATGCTGCCCCAGGACATCGCCAAATGGACCGTGCGCAACAAGAACGGCGAGATGGTGCCCTTTGGCGCGTTCTCGGACAGCCACTGGGCCTATGGCTCGCCCCAGCTGCTGCGCTACAACGGCAGCCCGGCCTATGAGTTTGAAGGCCGCGCGGCACCCGGCATCAGCTCGGGCGCAGCGATGCAGGAGGTCGAAGCCATCCTGGCCAAGCTGCCATCCGGGCTGGGCTATGAGTGGACCGGTGCCTCGCTGCAAGAGCGCCAGTCCGGTGCGCAGGCGCCCATGCTGTATGCGATCTCGATCCTGTTCGTGTTCCTGTGCCTGGCCGCGCTCTACGAGAGCTGGACCGTGCCGCTGTCGGTGATGCTGGCCGTGCCGCTGGGCGTGATTGGTGCGCTGGCCGCCACCTACACCCGGGGCCTCACGAACGACGTCTACTTCCAGGTGGGCTTGCTCACCACGGTGGGCCTGGCGGCCAAGAATGCCATCTTGATTGTGGAGTTTGCGGTGCAATTGCAGGAGCAGGGCAAGAAGCTGTTCGACGCGACGGTCGAAGCCGTGCGCCTGCGCCTGCGTCCCATCCTGATGACCTCGCTAGCCTTTGGCTTTGGTGTGATTCCGCTGGCCATTGGCACCGGCGCAGGAGCGGGCGGGCGCAATGCCATCGGCACGGCGGTGCTGGGCGGTATGGTGGCCTCGACCGTGCTCGGCATTTTCCTGGTGCCGGTCTTCTTTCTGCTCATCCGCAGCTGGTTCCGCTCCCACAGCCGCCATGACGAGGCGCCCGCGCAGGCCAGCCCTGCGCAGGAGACCGCGCCATGAGCCGTTTTGATACTTTCTCCATGACCCGTGCTTATCGTTTGCCGCTGTCGCTGTTGGCAGCGGGCCTGTTGTCCGCCTGCAACCTGGCGCCGCAATACCAGCGCCCTCCAGCAGCAGTGCCCGCCACGCTCGACGGCGTGGCCCAGACCTTGCCTGCCGACTTTGTCGTTGAACCCGTTGCCGCCGACAGTCTGCAGCTGCTGCCCTGGCAGCAGTGGGTGGAGAGCGCAGGCCTGCGCCAGTTGATCGAGCAGGGTCTGCAGAACAACCGCGATCTGCGCGTGGCCATCGCCAATATCGAAAAGGCGCGCGCGCAATACGGCGTGCAGCGCGCCGACCAACTACCCAGCCTGAACGCCAATGCCCAAGGCAGCCGCACCCGCACGGCAGATGATCTGCGCTCGTCGACGGCGCCGTCGTCCGTTGCCAACCAGGTGAGCGTGCAGCTGGGGCTGGCCAGCTATGAGCTCGATTTTTGGGGCCGGGTGCGCAACCTGAGCGAGGCGGCCTTGCAGCAGTACCTGCTGGTGGAAGAAAACCGCCGCAGCGTGCAGCTGGGCCTGATCACCGATATCGCCAATGCCTGGGTGGCCCTGGCCAGCGACCAGCAGCGCCTGCAATTGGCGCGCGATACGCTGGCCACGCGCGAGCAGGGCTATGGCCTGGTGCAGCGCATGCACCAGCTGGGCGCCACCAATGGCCTGGTGCTGGCCCAGAACGAGACGGCGGTCGAGACCGCCCGCAACGATGTCGCTGCCTACGAGTCGCAGGTGGCGCGCGACCGCAATGCGCTGCAGCTGCTGGTGGGCGGACCGGTGTCGGGCGATATGCTGCCGCCGGCGCCCAGTGCATCGCTCAGCAGCAATGAGGTCAAGAGCGCGGGCTCGGGCCAGTTGCTTGATGGCGCAACGCCGCAGGTCAAGGCGCCTGGCGTCGCCACCGCGATGACCGTGGTGCCGACCGGCCTGTCGTCGCAGGTGCTGCTGGCCCGGCCCGATGTGGCCGCTGCCGAGCACAGCCTGCAGGCCCAGTACGCCAGCATTGGCGCGGCGCGTGCCGCCTTCTTCCCCACCATCAGCCTGACGGCCAATGCCGGCACTGCCAGTGATGCGCTCTCGGGTCTGTTCGATGGCGGCAACCGCGCCTGGAGCTTTGTGCCGCAGATCCGTTTGCCGATTTTTGATGGTGGCCGCAACCAGGCCAACCTTGATATCGCACAGGCCAACCGCGACGCGGCGCTGGCCCAGTACGACAAGGCCATCCAGGTCGCTTTCCGCGAGGTGAGCGACGCGCTGGCCGATCGCGCCACGATGCAGCGGCGCCTGAACTCGCAAGTGGCCTTGGTGCAGGCGGCCAGCCGCGTGCTGCAGCTGTCGCAGGCGCGCTTCAAGGCTGGAGCCGACGATTTTCTCACCGTGCTCGATGCGCAGCGCAGCCTCTACGCGGCCCAGCAAACCCAGATCACCTTGATGCAGGCCGAGCAGGTCAACCGCATCAGCCTGTACAAGGCGCTGGGCGGGGGTATCGACCGGGTCTAGTGAGATCACAGGCGCTAGCTTGAACGCCAACGCCAATGCAAACGCGCAATGCTGCGAGGGCAATGCGCGCTGCACTACCATGGCGGCATGACTGATACCTTGCCCACGCCTGCTGACAGCACTGCCTTTTCCGAGTTTGACGAATCCCAGGCGCAGGCGGTGGATGCGCTGATTGTCGGCGCCGGGCCCGTGGGCATGTTTGCCGCCTTCCAGCTGGGCTTGCAGGGTGTGCAGGCCCAGCTGTGCGACAGCCTGCCGCAGATGGGCGGGCAGTGCATTGCGCTCTATGCCGACAAGCCCATCTACGACATCCCCGGCATTGCGCTGTGCACCGGCCGCGAGCTGGCCGCGCAGCTGCAGCAACAGATCCAGCCCTTCCATCCCGTATTCCATGGCCACACCCAGGTCGCGCAACTGCTGCCCCATGGCGATGGCCGTTGGCGTGTGCAGCTGCAGGCCATCGATGGGCTGCAGACCCGCTGGCTGCTGGCCCGTACCGTGGTGGTGACCGCCGGTGTCGGGGCCTTTGTGCCCAAGCAGCTGCGCCTGCCCGGGCTGGAGGCCTGGTTGGGCAGCCAGCTCTTCTACCATCCCGCTTTCGATGATGCCTGGCTGGAGCCGGTACTGGCGCGCCACCCCGCGCCGCGCATTGTGATCCATGGTGGCGATGAGCCGGCTGTCGAGGCCGTGCTGGCCGCCGCAGACCATGCCAGCTTGCAAGCCGCGCAGCTGGTGCTGATGCACCGGCGCGACCAGTTCAGCGCCCCTGATGCGCTGCTGCAGCGCCTGGCGCAGCTGCGTGCCAGTGGCAGGGTGGAGGTCGTCATTGGCATGCCCCAGGCTATCGATGCGGGGGAACATCTGCAGGCTATCGACTATGTCGATGCCGATGGCGCCGACCAGCGCCTGGCCTGTGACCAGCTCTGGGTGTTCCAGGGCCTCTCGCCCAAGCTCGGGCCCTTGCTGGACTGGAACCTGGCGCTTGCGAAAAAGCAGCTGCAAGTGGCTACCGATACCTTCCAGACCAGCGCCGTCGGTATCTATGCCGCAGGGGATATCGTCAGCTACCCAGGCAAGCGCAAGCTGATTCTGAGCGGCTTTTACGAAGCGACGATGGCCGCGATGGCCGCCATAGAATATCTGCGTGGCGAAAAACTGCTGCTGGAGTACACGACCACCAGCAAACGCCTGCATGAACGCCTGGGTGTGTCGCACCCGGACTGAGACCTGACTTGTTGATACCAATCCCGACCGATGCCTGATCTAGCCATTCGCCACGCCCGTTTTCCTGAAGATCTGCAGGCGGTGCTGGCCATCTTTCGCGAGTACATTGCCAGCCCCCAGGCCGACCTGGGTTTCCAGAACTATGAGCCCGAGCTGGCGGCACTGCCCGGCAAATATGCAGCGCCTCAGGGGCGCTTGCTGCTGGCCTGGCAAGGCGATGCGGTGGTGGGCTGCGCGGCGTTGCGCGATGTCGATGGCCAATGCTGTGAGCTCAAACGCGTCTATGTGCGGCCAGCGGCGCGCGGCCTCAAGCTGGGCCGGCGTCTGGTCGAGCAGATGCTGCAGGAGGCCCGCGCCGCCGGTTACCAGCGCATGGCGCTCGATGTGCTGCCGGAATTTGTCGCGGCCCAAGCGCTGTACCGGGATCTGGGCTTTGTCGATGCGCCGCCGGTGAGCATCAACCCGGTGCCGGGCACAGCTTTTCTGGCGCGTGTGCTGTAGCGCGGCATTGAGCGGCCCGCACCCTGCATGCGTCCTCTGGATTCCCGGCGGTTTGGGCAAGGCGCCCCTGGGCGACGATGCCGGCGCGGTGCAGCGGCGATAATCGCCGCCGGGTGTGATCAACAAAGGGCGATGCAGCAATGGCGGTGATGGTGTCTTTGATTCCCGTGGTGCTGTTCATTGCACTGGGGTATGGCGCAGGGCGCATGGGCTGGGTCAAGGCGGCATCGGTGCGCGATCTGTCCAATATCGTTTTTCTGATTCTCACGCCGGCCTTGCTGTTTCGCACGATGAGCACGGTGCGTGTGCAAGAGCTCAACCTGCAGACCATTGCGGTCTATTTCAGCGCCGCGGGCCTGCTGTTTGTCAGCACCTTGCTGCTGCAGGGCTTCACCACCTTGGGCGCGGCGCGGGCGCTGGCCAACTGTTTCAGCAACAACATCATGATCGGCGTGCCGCTGGTGGGCATGGTGTTTGGGCAAGAAGGCCTGGTGACCTTGTTCACCATCGTCTCGGTCCATGCGCTGATCCTGATGACCTCGGCCACCATCGTGTTCGAGCTGGCCGTCATGCACCAGCAGCAGGCGGCGCAAGGCGGCGCGCGCAGCTACCGCGCAATGGCGATCACCGTGGGCCGGGCGCTGAAAAACGGCATCATCCACCCGATTCCCTTGCCCATCCTCTGCGGTCTGCTGTTTGCGCAGACGGGGCTGGAGATGCCCGAGGTGATCGATACCTCGCTGCAGATGCTGGCCCAGGCGCTGGGCCCGATCGCGCTGATGCTCGTGGGCATCACCTTGTTCTACAGCGCAGTGGGCCGCTACTGGCTGCCTGCCAGCCGCATCGCAGCCGTCAAACTGCTGCTGCACCCGGTGCTGCTGCTGGCCATTGGCTGGCTGTGGGGGCTGCGCGGCCTGCCGCTGGTGGTGCTGGCCACGGCCGCATCGCTGCCGGTGGGGGCCAATGTGTTTTTGTTCACGCAGCGCTATGAAGTGGGGCGCGAGGAGGTCACGGCCAGCATCGCGGTATCGACCAGCCTGGCCCTGGTGACGATACCGCTGATCTTGCTGGGCCTGGCCCAGCTGCTGCATACGGCTTAGGCCACAGGCCATGCGGCAGGATGCAAGCGGTGCTGCATCAGCAGCTCATCGTGCAGCGCGCCATCGACCAGCAAGGCCGCTGGCTCGGTGCCATAGGCTTGGAAGCCCGCCTGTTCGTAAAGGCGAATCGCGCTGGCATTGGCGGCGTTGACGCTCAGGTGGATCTGCACCGCACCGGGCACCTGGCGGGCAAAGGCAACGGCTTGCGCCAACAAGGCCTGCGCAATGCCCTGGCCGCGAAAGGCCGGCTCTACATACACGCCCCACAGGGCCATGCGGTGCCGGGTCTTGAGGCCATCTTGGCGGCGAATGCCCAGCATGCCCACCAGATGGGCGCCGGCAAAGGCCCCCAGCACGCCCTGGTCAGCACTGGGCGCCAGGCGCGCCTCAATCAGCGCCAAAGCTCGGTGCTTTTCTTCTTCGTAGCTGGAGCCAAAGGCGCTGGGCGATGCGCGCAGGCCCGCCAGGCGCAGGGTCTGGAATGCACTGGCATCGGACGGGTTCATCCAACGGATCTCATAGGCAGCAGCAGCCATCAGTATCAGGGCGCCAGGCGTTCGCGGATCCAGTCGGCGCTGTTGGGCGCTGCCTGGCGGTAGCGCAGGCGGTCATGCAGCCGGCTCTTGCGGCCCTGCCAGAACTCCCAGGTGTCGGGCACCAGGCGAAAGCCACCCCAGTGCGGCGGGCGGGGGGGCTTGAGCAGGAACTGCGCGCCATACTTGGCGGCATTGGTCACCAGCACGGTGCGGCTGTCGATCACCTGGCTTTGCGGGCTGGCCCAGGCACCAATGCGCGAGTCGAGCGGGCGGCTGTTGAAGTAGGCATCGCTCTCCTCGTCCGAGACCTTCTCCACGCGCCCCTCGATGCGCACCACGCGCTCGAGCTCCACCCAGTGGAACATCAACGCGGCAAACGGGTTGCCGGAAATCTCGCGGCCCTTGCGGCTGTCGTAATTGGTGTACCAGACGATGCCGCGCGCGTCATAGCCCTTGATCAGCACGATGCGGGTGCTGGGCCGGGCATCGGCCCCCACGGTGGCCACCGTCATCGCATTGGGCTCGGGCAGCTGCGCGGCAACGGCCTCGTTCATCCAGCGGTCAAACTGGTCGATGGGCGCGGCGCAAGACGCCGCATCGTTCAGCTCTGCGCGTTCATAGCTTTTGCGCAAATCGGCAATGGAGTGGGAGAGTTCGCTCATGGCCCGATTGTGCATCGCTTTGGCGCGGCGCAGCGACAAAAAGGCCTGTGGGCCGCTGGGCGCCACAGGCCGGGGGAGCGCGGGAGGCGCTTACTGGATCACGCCGCAGCCCAGACGCGCGCCTGAGTTGCCGGTAGGCTGGGTGGTGTAGTCGTCCTTGTCCTTGTGCACCACCACGGCGCGGCCCTTGATGTCGCTGGGCTTGCCTGTGCCAATCGACAGGTCCTTGGTCTCCCAGACCAGGAAGGCGGTGCCCGCGGCATCGGCCATCAGGCTGGGCAGATCGCCGACATGCGCTTGTGGGCCGGCCTTACCATGCTGGTGGCCGTTCGGGTTGTAGTGGCCGCCAGCGCTCATCGCATCGGGCGAGGAGCAGTTGCCGTTCTCATGCACATGGAAGCCATGCTCGCTGCCCGGTGCCAGGCCCTTGACCTGGGCCATCACGCGCACGGTGTCGCGGTTGACCTCGTAGACGCGGAAATAGCCGCTGATGTTGTTGCCTTCGGTCGGGTTGATCGTCGCCTCGGCAATCGGGGTGGCGCGGTCGGTGGTGGCGCAGGCGCTCAAAACGGCGGCCACGGCAGCAGCGGCCGCGAGTTTGGCGATAGATGGGATGCGTTGAATCATGCGAACTCTCCTGGTGCCTTGGAATAAGGGGTTGTTGTCACAAGCCACCGTTTTTAGCATGCATGCGGGGCCTGTTTTGTAGTCTGATTGCCAGCAATCGAGGCGGCATGCTTAGAACCTGTTCAAAGTCTCCTCGCGCCGCGACAGTGTCTTTGCGAGATGGGATGCGAGGGGGGCGCCCAGCCGCGTAATACCGCAGCAATAGCCCAGCTATTGCGAGGATTTGCAACGACGCAGACCGCTCGCAAAGCCACTGTCCCTGTGGGTTGGAGTGAAATCGGGCGATTTCTACGCGCTGGCCCTTGCTTGCACCCCGGTGCAAGCTGCGTTCCATCCCTTCGAACTCATCCCGATTGCACTCCAACGCGGCTGCGTAGTGACTTTGAACAGGTTCTTACTGCGGAGGCAGCGTGGTCAGCCGTTTGGCAACCAAATCCCAGACCGCTTGCGCAGCAGCGGGCAGGCTGCGCTGGCGGCGCCGCACCAGCATGATGGCCCTTTGCACCTGGGGCCGCAGATCGCGCACCTGCAGGCTGCTCAAGCCATGGGCCGGAATGGCCAGGCCCGGCATGATGCTGATGCCAATGCCGGCCTCGACCATGCGAAAGGCGGTGGTCACATGGCCGACCTCTTGCACGACGGGGCTGTGCTCGGGGCCGCAACCGCTGGCCAGCAGCGCAGCGTCCATCAACCGTCGACTGCCCGATGCATGGTCGAGCAGCACCAGCGCTTCGCCGCGCAGCTGGTCCCAGCGCAGGCTGGTGGCGTCCTGCGCCTGCTGCACCAGCGCATGGCCGGGCGGCAGCACGGCGACAAAGGGATCCAGCTGCAGATTGATGCAGTCCAGGTCACCCAACTCGGGCGGCTCCACGACCAGCCCAAAATGCACATCACCGCTGCGCACCTGGGCCAGCACCTCTTGCTGCAGGCGGTCGACCAGCTGCAGCTGGACCTGAGGCAGCTCGCGGTTGCAGGCGGCAATGCAGGCGGGCATCAGCGCGGCAGACAAGGTCGGGCTGCTGGCCATGCGCACCTGGCCGCGCGCCGCATGACCGACATCGGCCACTTCGGCCAAGGTATCGGCCAGCTCTTGCAGCAAGGGTGCGGCTTTTTGGGCCAGCAGCTGGCCGGCATCGGTCAGCAGCACTTCGCGCGTGGTGCGGTCCAGCAGCCGCACATGGAGCTGGCCCTCCAGCTCGACCATCGCGCGGCTCACGGCCGACTGGGTCAGGCCCAGGGTCTGGCCGGTCTGGCTGAAGCTGCGGCACTGGGCAACGCAGAGGAACACCTGGAGCTGGCGGAGGCTGACATGCATGGCTGGACGGATGATTGGGAGATATATGACTTTAAATCATTAATCAATCTTATAAATTAATTTTACTTTCGCTTGAGAACGGCGTCCAATGGCGCTCATGAAATTCCGTCCCGACAACTTCACCCTGATGCTGGTGGCCACTGTGCTGCTGGCCAGTTTTTTACCTGCCACCGGCCAGGTGGCGAGTGCCTTTGAGACCTTGACGACCGCGGCCGTGGCCTTGCTGTTCTTTCTGCATGGCGCCAAGCTCTCGCGCCAGGCGATTCTCGCGGGCATCATGCACTGGCGGCTGCACCTCTTTATCGTGGGCAGCACCTTTGTCGTGTTTCCGTTCCTGGGCTGGGCGCTCAAGCCGCTGCTCACACCCCTGGTCTCGCCCGAGCTATATGTGGGCGTGATGTTCCTGTGCGTGCTGCCGTCCACCGTGCAGTCCTCGATCGCCTTTGTGTCGATGGCGCGGGGCAATATCCCGGCGGCCATTTGCAGCGCATCGGCCTCGACCTTGCTGGGGGTGTTCATCACGCCGCTGCTGGTGAGCGTGTTCGTCACCGCCCATGGTGCCAGCGGCTCCTTTGTCGATGCGGTGGTCAAGATCCTGCTGCAGCTGATGCTGCCCTTTGCGGTCGGCCATCTGCTGCAGCGCTGGGTGGGCCCGTTTATCAAAAAGCACGGCAAGCTCACCAAGGTGGTGGACCAAGGCTCTATCTTGCTGGTGGTCTACACCGCCTTCAGTGCCGCCGTGGTGCAGGGCATCTGGCGCCAGGTGTCGCTCAGCACCTTGGTCGGACTCTTGGTGATCAGCGCCATCATCCTGGCACTGGCGCTGTTCCTCACCACCTTCCTCTCGCGCCGCCTGGGCTTTAGCAAGGAGGACGAAATCACCGCCGTGTTCTGCGGCAGCAAGAAGAGTCTGGTCAGTGGCGTGCCCATGGCCAAGGTGCTGTTTGCCAGCAGCACGGTGGGCATGATGGTGCTGCCGCTGATGCTGTTCCACCAGATGCAGCTGATGGTCTGCGGGGTGTTGGCCGCCAAGTACGCCAAGCGCGCGCAGCAGCTCGAGGGCGACAAGGCCCTTGGCACAGCGGCTGCGGGCAAGTAAGCCGCAGCGACAGGCATCAAAAACGGGCCGGGCGCATCAAGCCCCGGCCCGCATCACTTGAGCGCCGGGCTGAAGCGGATGCTGTATTTCTCCAGTGCCGGGCCCACTTCGAGCTGCATGGTGCGGCGCTTGGCCGCGGGCTTGCCGCCGGTGACCTGGGCCGTAATCACAATGCCTTTGCCATGGGCCTTGCAGCGCAGCTCCTGCAAGCCCAGATCGGCGTTGTCGTCATTGATCTCGGCAAAGCCCTGGGTATGGGCGGCCACCCCGCGCCAATGGGGCGTTTCTTCGGGCTGGTTCATCCACTGCACAAACAAATAGGCCTGGCCGTTTTGCTCGCCCTGCACCACGCGGTAGGGCTGCTCCGCCTTGTTGCTGCCCTGGTTGCGGTTGCCACACAGCTGCACGCTGGTGACGCTGTCGCTCACGGTGAAACGGTTGGCACGGGTCTCCGCCGCCTGGGCGCTGAGAGAAGAGGCCAGGCCGGCACAAACGGCTGCCAGGCTGGCAAATTGGCACAAAGTGCGGTAACGCATGGGTTCCATCGCTAATGGGGGAGTGGGTGCGGCGGTCGCCCGGAATGGCACTGCGCTGCGCACCCGCAGGGCAACCATCATAGGCCTGCACCAGACTGCTTCGGCGCAGATAACGGGGCGGCAGCGGCAAATTTGCGCAAAACATCGCAAGCGATTGCAATCAGGCCGGGCTGGGGTTTTCAGATTTTTTCAGTGCGGCAATCGCCTCTGCCAGCCGCACAATGCTGAGCGGGCCGCAGCCCTCGGCCTCGTTGCTGACGGTGACATAGGCGGGCTGCCCCTTGCCGCAGACGCCAGCCAAGGTGCTGGCCAGCAGGGCCAGCGTCGCGGGGTCGGGCTGCTGGATGCGGTCAAACGGCGCCAATTGCTTTTCGGCATCGGCATAGCCATAGGGGCCAAAGACGGGGTTCACATTCCAGCGGCAGACCAGCGGGCCGGGCCACAGGGCACGCAGCAGTGGCAGTTGCTCGGGCATGCGCGGCATCTTCGCATGCAGGCCCAGGCAGTAGGTGGCACCGGCCTGGCGCAGAATCTGGGCCAGTTGCGGGGCGATGTCGGGGCGCAGCCAATCGGCATCGCGCACTTCAAAAGCCACAATCGGCCGGCGCTCTGCGGGCAATCCGGCCAGCTCGGTCTGCACGGCCAGCGCCAGTTGCGCAAGCGCTGCCAGGGTGGGCTGCAGGTTCAGCAGCCGGCCCAGCGGCAGGGGGCTGAGCTGGAACAGCAGCACGCCCAGCTTGTCCAGCAGCCCTTCGCAGGCGGGCCGTACATAGCTGCTGAGGGCCAGCTCCACATTCAAAAAGGCCGGGTTGGGCTCTTTGCCGCGGCCTTCTTCACTGCGCACCTGGGCATCGCAGACGAGCGCCGGCGCCTTGACGACAAAGCGAAAATCTTCTGGCACCTGGGCGGCATAGACCGCGTACTCGGACGCTGCCAGCGGGCGGTAAAAGCTGCGGTCAATGCTGACGGTGCGCAGCAACGGGTGCTCGGCATAGGCGTTCAGGCCGCGTTGCGCAAGAATGCGCTCGCTGTAGGCCTTGTCCCAGACCAGGCCCTGCCAGCCGGGGTAGGACCAGGAAGAGCCGCCCATGCGCAGCAGCGCAGGCATGGCGGGAGCCAGGTCCTCACCCAGCAAGGGGTAGGCCGCGCCTACGGCCTGCGCACGGCTGCGCGCTTTGGCGGCAGGAGCGGGTGGAGTGGCGGGTGGAGGAGGGGAGGCTTCGCTGTCTGGCGCGTCAGCGGGCGGTGCAGCCGGGCTGGGCGCAGCAGCAGCCGGCGCGGGCTCGGCGCCAAACAAATCCAAATTCGAATCGGGCTCTGGGGACATCGCGGCCCAGTATGCCATCGCTCGCGCTGCGATTCGCATTGTTTGACGATTGGCGCCGAAGGCCGCCTGCGACACGCATCCCCCGTGTAGAGGCACTACCGATCGCTATAAAAATTACATTTTTCAAATCCGGCAACTGTTCAAATCCCCAGTGGCTGCCAGCAGCTATGGCACACTGGCTCTTTTGCCAGAGAAGCATTGGAGCGAGCGTAGAGCATGCAAAAAATCATTGCGCAGATTGCAGCTGAGCTGAAGGTTGCCGAATCGCAGGTGACGTCGGCCGTGGAACTGCTGGACAGCGGGGCGACGGTGCCTTTTATTGCCCGCTACCGCAAGGAAGCCACCGGTGGTCTCGATGACACCCAGCTGCGGGATTTGGCAGAGCGCCTGACGTATCTGCGGGAGCTGCAGGACCGGCGCGAGACAGTGCTCAAGGCCATCGACGAGCAGGGCAAGCTGACCGATGCGCTGCGCCTGGCCATTGCCCGCGCGCCGACCAAGCAGGAGCTCGAAGACATTTACCTGCCCTTCAAGCAAAAGCGCCGCACCAAGGGCCAGATCGCCAAGGAGTTTGGCATTGAGCCGCTGGCCGACAAGCTGTTTGCCGACCCGAGCCTCGATCCGCAGCAAGAGGCCCAGGCCTTTTGCAAGCCCGCCACGGTGCTCGACGATGGCAAGCCCGGTCCGGATTTTTCCACCCCGCTGGCCGTGCTCGATGGCGTGCGCGACATCCTCTCCGAGCGCTGGGCCGAAGACCCGGCGCTGGTGCAAAAGCTGCGTGAATGGCTCTGGGCCGAAGGCCTGCTGCGCTCCAAGAAGGTGGACGCCAAAAACGAAAACGACCCCGAGGTCGCCAAGTTCCGCGATTACTTTGACTATGACGAGCCGATTGGCCGCGTGCCATCGCACCGTGCGCTGGCCGTGTTCCGCGGCCGCGCGCTCGAAGTGCTGGAAGCCAAGCTGGTGCAGCCCGAGCTGCAGCCTGGCGTGGCGCCCGAGCCGGGCCAGCCGAGCCTCGCCGAGGGCAAGATTGCGCTGCACCTGGGCTGGAGCCATGCCAAGCGCGCCAGCGATGACCTGATCCGCAAGTGCGTGGCCTGGACCTGGCGCGTTAAGCTCAGTCTGTCCACCGAGCGCGACCTGTTCTCCCGCCTGCGCGAAGACGCCGAAAAAGTGGCGATCAAGGTGTTTGGCGACAACCTGCGCGACCTGCTGCTGGCAGCGCCTGCCGGCCAGCGCGCCGTGCTGGGACTGGACCCGGGCATCCGCACTGGCGTGAAAGTGGCCGTGGTGGACCATACCGGCAAGCTGGTGGACACCACCACCGTCTACCCCCATGAGCCGCGCCGCGACTGGGAGGGCTCGCTGGCCGTGCTGGCACGCCTGGTGGAAAAGCACCAGATCAACCTGATCGCAATCGGCAACGGTACCGCCAGCCGCGAGACCGACAAGCTGGCCGCCGACCTGATCCGCATTGCTGAAAAAGCAGACAAGAAGATCGAGAAGGTGGTGGTGAGCGAGGCGGGTGCCTCGGTCTACTCGGCCAGCGAATTTGCGGCGCTTGAGATGCCCGATGTCGATGTCAGCCTGCGCGGAGCGGCATCGATTGCCCGCCGCCTGCAGGATCCGCTGGCCGAGCTGGTCAAGATCGACCCCAAGAGCATTGGCGTGGGCCAGTACCAGCATGATGTGAACCAAAGCGAGCTGGCCCGCCAGCTCGACGCCGTGGTGGAAGACTGCGTGAACTCGGTGGGCGTGGACCTGAATACGGCCTCTGCGCCACTGCTCAGCCGTGTCTCCGGCCTGTCGGGCACGGTGGCCAAGTCGGTGGTGCGTTGGCGCGATGCCAATGGCTCGTTCAGGAACCGCAAGCAGCTGATGGATGTGGCGGGCCTGGGCGCCAAGACCTTTGAGCAGGCAGCAGGCTTCTTGCGCATCCGGGGTGGTGACAACCCGCTGGACATGACCGGCGTGCACCCGGAAACCTATGCGGTGGTCGAGCAGATCATTGCGACGACCGGCAAGCCGGTGGACCAGCTGATGGGCCGGGGCGAGGTGCTCAAGAGCCTCAAGGCCGAGCGCTTTGTCAGCGAAAAGTTTGGCGCGCTCACGATCTCCGACATTCTGGGCGAGCTGGAAAAGCCCGGCCGTGACCCGCGCCCCGACTTTGTCGTGGCCCGCTTCAACGAAGGCGTGGAAGACATCAAGGACCTGCGCGAAGGCATGACCTTGGAAGGCACCGTGAGCAACGTCGCCCAGTTTGGCGCCTTTGTCGACCTGGGCGTGCACCAGGATGGTCTGGTCCATGTCAGCCAGATGAGCTACAAGTTCATCGAAGATGCCCGCGAAGCCGTAAAGACCGGCCAGATCGTCAAGGTCAAGGTGCTGGAAGTGGATGTGGAGCGCAAGCGCATCAGCCTGACGATGAAGCTGGACGCCGCGCCCCCGCGCCGCGACGGCCCGCGTGACAACCGCTTTGAAGCGGCTGGCCGGGGCCAGGGCGGTGGCGGCCGGGGCGGCTACACCCAGCCCGCGCGCGCCAACCAACCTGCGCAGCAAAACGCAATGGCCTCGGCCTTTGCCAAGCTGCAGGGCCTCAAAAAATAAGCCCGGGCTGATGGCCTGCGCGGACCGCAAGTGCCATTCGGCCTTGCGGTTTTTTATTGAGCGCGGCTAGCGCTCCAAAAATCGGCCAAAGATGACATCCGCCCGCCCGGAAATTGGATGTAATAGCAGCTGCGTAGTCCATCCCCTCTGAGCCCTTGCCCCCATGCCACCCGACCACCCCGCGCCCGACGATGAGCCTGTAGCCCAGCCTGTTCCTGGGCCCAAGCGCCCGCTGGGCGAGACAGAACGCAGCGGCAGGCGCGCTGCGGGGCGCCGCCGCGCCGGGCTGTCCACCCAGGACACCCTGGCGCCGCTGTTGGCAATCGTGCCCGGCCTGCGGCTGATGGTGGGCATGGTCATCGCGGCGGTGGTGATTCTGGGCCTGTATGTGGGCCGGGATGTGCTGCTACCGGTGGCCTTGGCGGCCTTGCTGGGTTTCTTGCTGGATCCGGCGGTCAGCCGGCTCAAGCGCTGGGGCATGCCCCGCGTGCTGTCGGTGGCGCTGGTGATGGTGCTGGCCTTGGGCGCGCTGGGGGCAGGCGCCATCTATGTGGGCGGCCAGGTCACTAGCCTCAGCGCCGAGCTGCCCACCTACCAAAACACCATTCGCCAGAAGCTGCGCCATGTCAAACCCTATTTCAATGGCCCTGGCGTCTGGGATGGCGCCGTCAAGGTCCTCAACACCGTGGAGACGGAGATCGGGCAGGGCGATGCGCGAACGCGCCGGGTGCAGAAGGTGGAGGTGCAGGAGCCTGCCGTCAAGCCCATCCAAAAGGCGCTGGAGCTGCTGAGCAAGGTGGCCGAGCCGCTGGCCACCACCGGCATCGTGTTCCTGTTTGTCGTCTTGATCCTGCTGGACCGCAGCGGCCTGCAGGACCGGCTGCTGCGCCTGATGGGCCCCAACACCCATATGGCGTCGGACGCGCTCGACGATGCCGCCACCCGCATTGGCCAGTATCTGCGCATGCAGCTTTTTGTGAACCTGAGCTATGGTGTGCCGATGGCTTTGGGGCTTTGGTGGATTGGCGTGCCTGGCGCGATTCTCTGGGGCATTTTGGCTGCGGTGCTGCGCTTTGTGCCCTATATCGGCCCGATGGCGTCGGCGGTGTTCCCGCTCACCCTGGCCTTTGCGGTCGACCCGGGCTGGAGCCTGCTGCTGTGGACCTTGGCCTTGATTCTGCTGTTGGAGCTGCTCAGCAACAACATCATCGAGCCCTGGCTGTATGGGGCCAGCACGGGCCTGTCGACCTTGTCCATCATTTTGGCAGCGACCTTCTGGACCGCGCTGTGGGGGCCTGTCGGCCTGATCTTGTCGACGCCGCTGACGGTCTGCCTGCTGGTGCTGGGCCGCTATATCCCGGGGATGGGCTTTTTGGAGATCTTGCTGGGTAGCCAGGCCGTGTTTGACCCGCCTGAGAAGCTGCTGCAGCGCCTGTGGCGCGGCGATGTGGACCAGGCCATTGATGTGGCTTCGGAAAACATCGACCAGGCGCTGTCCCCCAAGCCCAGCCAGCATGAACAGGCCTTGGCCGTCACCCAGTTCTATGACCAGGTGGCCGTGCCGGCGCTGCTGATTGCCGCGCAGCAGTACCGCCATGCCGCCAGCCCGCCGCAACGCCAGCGCCTCTCTGAGGCCGTGGCCATGCTGCTCAGTGGCCTGCAGCGCCACTACCGGCCCACCGCGCTTGCGCCGGTAACCGAGGGCCAGCCACCGGCACAGACCGTGGTCTGCGTAGGCATGCAGTGGGATATTGACCGGCATGCCGCCACGATGGCCGCCCATGCGCTGCGTCTGCACGGCGTGGACAGCAGCACGCGCGCAGTGTCGATCGAGACGGTTCTGCGCCAGGGCGATCTGTCCCTCTATGACGGGGTGCGCCACCTGTGCATCTGCAGCTTTCACTCCAATCCGCTGGGCAAGCTCAGCCAGATGTGCGAGAGCCTACGCTTGCGCTGCCCGCAGTTGCACATCACCGTGATGCTGTTGGGTGCCCCGGGCCGCGGCCCTTTGCGGCCTGCAACGCTGGACAGCATGCAGGCCGATAACGCCGTCTACCAGATCAGCGGGCTGACGGCGCTGTGGGTGGGCCAAGGCCCATCGAATGAGGAGGCTCACTGATGGGCGCGCCCCAGCCAGGCAGAGCAGGGCAGCGCTGCAAAACTGGGGTCGCGCAGCTCAGTCGCTAAAGGGCTGCGTGCCCAGCGCGCCAATCACATGGTCGACAAAGCAGGTGATGCGCGAGGCCAGCGCCGTGTTGCGGTAGTACACCGCATGGATGGACTGGCGCACATCGAGCAGCTGGTCGCCGAACAAGGGGACCAGCTGGCCGCTGTCGCGGTCCGCCCGGGTCATGAAGTCGGACAGGCAGACGATGCCAAAACCCGCCAGGGCCATATGGCGCAGCGTCTCGCCGCTCGAAGATGCGATAGCGGGCTGGATGCGCAGCAGCTCGCCGCTGGCATCACGCAGCGGCCATTCATTGAGCGAATCGGGCTGGGTGAAGCCCAGCAATACATGCTGGGCCAACTGCTGGGGGCTGCTCGGGGTGCCATGGCGCGCCAGGTAGCCGGGGCTGGCCAGCACCCGGATGCGGCTGATGCCGACGGGCCGCGCATGCATGCTCGAATCCTTGAGCGCCCCAATGCGAAAGGCCACATCGCTGCGCTTTTCGATCAGGTCCACAATCCCTTCGTGCGAGTGCAGCTCCAGCTCCACCTCCGGGTACTTGGCGCGAAAGCTGTCGACCAGGGGCACCAGCACATGCAGCATAAAGGGCGTGGCGGCATCCACGCGCAGGCGCCCGGCGGGCCGTACACGCCGGGCGGCCATCAGCTCTTCGGCCTCATCCACCGACACCAGAATCGCGCGTGCCCGCTGCAAGAAGGCGCTGCCTTCTTCGGTCAGCTCCAGGCGGCGTGTCGTGCGGCGCAGCAGGGTGGTTTGCAGCTTTTCTTCCAACCGGCCCAGGGTGCGGCTGGTGGCGGACACCGTTTGGTCCAGCAACTCAGACGCTGCGGTGATCGAGCCGGTATCGACCACGGCCACAAAGGCCTGCAATTCATCGAGCGTGGTCTTCATTGTTGCCCTGGCGTCAAAAGATTTTGGTGGCGATCGTACTTAATCTGCAAATATTAGCAGGGCACACTAGAGGCTATGAAGTCTTCCGCTGTTTTGTTCGCCTTGGCCATTGGTGCGTTCGCCATTGGCACGACCGAGTTTGCCCCGATGGGGCTTTTGCCCGTCATCGCCCAGGGCGTTGATGTCAGTATCCCGACTGCGGGCATGCTGGTGTCGGCCTATGCCGTGGGCGTGATGCTGGGCGCGCCGGTGATGACCTTGCTGTTCAGCCGCTTTGGCCGGCGCGCTGCGCTGGTCACCCTGATGCTGATTTTCACCGTGGGCAATCTGCTCTCGGCATTGGCCCCCGGCTACACGACCTTGCTGCTGTCGCGCCTGGTGACCAGCCTCAACCATGGTGCTTTCTTTGGCATTGGTGCCGTAGTGGCGGCCAGCGTGGTGCCCAAGGACAAGCAGGCCAGCGCCATTGCGGCCATGTTCATGGGCCTGACGGTGGCCAATATTGGCGGTGTGCCCGCTGCCACCTGGATCGGCCAGCAAGTGGGCTGGCGGCTGGCCTTTGCCGGCACCGCTGCGCTGGGCCTGATCACCATTGCCGCACTGTGGATGGTGCTGCCCAAGGGCGAGGCCGGCACACGCCCTGATGTGCGCCGCGAGCTCAAGGTGCTGACCCGCCCCGAGGTGCTGCTGGCCATGGGCACCACGGTGCTGGGTGCCGGCTCGATGTTCACGCTCTACACCTATGTGGCCCCGGTGCTGACCGAGATCACCCATGCCAGCCCCGGCTTCATCGCCTTTGCGCTGGTGCTGATTGGTGTGGGTTTCACCATCGGCAACAGCCTGGGCGGGCGCCTGGCCGACTGGTCGCTCGATGGCGCCACGCGCCTGATTCTGCTCGCCCTGGCCCTCATCATGCTGGTGCTGCCCTGGGCGCTCGGCAGCCATCTGGGCGCAGGCATTGGCCTGGTGGTGTGGGGTGCAGCCGCTTTTGGCATGGTTCCTCCGGTGCAGATGCGGGTGATGCAGGCAGCCGCCGAGGCGCCGGGCCTGGCCTCGTCCGTCAATGTCGGCGCCTTCAATTTGGGCAATGCCGTGGGCGCCGCCTTGGGTGGCGCTGTGATCGGCCAAGGTCTGGGCTATGCAGCGGTGGCCTGGGCAGGCGCGGCGCTGGCTGCCGGCGGGCTGGGCCTGGTGTTGATCCAGGGCCGCATGCGCCGTGGGCAGACTGGTGCTGCAGCGGCGGCGGGCCATATCTAAACATTGCTATGTGGGCCTACGGCTCCTCGTGCAGACCACAGGCTGCGCGAGGAGCTTTTTTGCTTTCTAGGCCTGGTGAAGCCGCGCAAGGAGCAGGAGAGGGCTTGATAGTTGATATTTCTTCAAAAGAATATTGTTGATCCAGGGCTTTATCTGCAAGGATGAAAAGCGCAAACTGGCTGCCAATGCGATCAAGACCTGGTTGCTGATCCAAGCGCTGCAGGTCTGCCGTACCTCTCTGTCTGTATTTTTCCCAAGGAGTTTTTTTATGTCTATTCCTCGATTTGGCGTTGGTACTTTCCGTCTGCAAGGGCAGGTAGTCGTCGATTCCGTGCGCAATGCGCTGGAGCTGGGTTACCGGGCGGTCGATACCGCGCAGATCTACGGCAACGAAGCCGAAGTGGGCCAGGCTATGGCCGACAGCGGAATTGCGCGCGAAGCGCTGTTTGTCACCACCAAGATCTGGACCGACAACTACAGCCAGGCCAAGCTGATCCCTAGCCTCAAGGACAGCCTTAAAAAGCTGCGCAGCGACTATGTGGACCTGACCCTGATCCACTGGCCCGCCCCCGGCAATGGTGTGGAATTGCAAGAGTTCATGACCGCGCTGGCCGAAGCCAAGGCCCTGGGCCTCACCCGCCAGATCGGTATTTCCAACTTCAATATCGACCTGACCCGCCAGGCCATTGCCGCCGTGGGAGCAGGGGAGATCGCCACCAACCAGATCGAGCTCAGCCCCTACCTGCAAAGCCACAAGTTGACCGCTTTCCTCCAGGAGCAAGGCATTGCCGTGACCTCGTACATGACCCTGGCCTACGGCAAGGTGCTGAAGGACCAGCTGCTGGCCGAGATCGCCAACAAGCACCAAGCCACCGTCGCCCAGGTCGCCCTGGCCTGGGCGCTGCAACTGGGTTACGCCGTCATCCCGTCTTCGACCAAGCGCGAGAACCTGGCCAGCAACCTGCTCGCCCAGCAACTGGTGCTCGATGCCGAGGACATGGCCCGCATCGCGCAGCTGGAGCGCAATGGCCGTGAGGTGAATCCTGAGGGACTGGCTCCGATCTGGGATTGAGGCGGTAGCCGCATTTGCCTGCATGGGCGCTTGGCCGCTTTGCAGCAAACGCGCCGCGTCCAAGGGCGGGATGGTTCTGCGATCTGGCCCCTGCTACGGGGTTACCACCGGTTCCATATCCCTCTCTCGCGCAAGCACAAAGCCGTATTGCTCAACCAACTGGCGCAACTCGGCGATAAAGCGCTGGGCCAGCTGGGACATGGGCTCGAATTTGTGGTGCACCAAATTGGTTTGCAATACCGGTGCATTCCTCAAGGGGCGCACCATCACGGGTCGCGAGGCATGCCAGCTGCGCACCGAGAATTCATCGACCAGCGCAATGCCCACACCCATCTCGACCATCGATCCCGCATTTTGCGGCGAGCCCACTTCCACCACTTCGTTGGGCTCCAGCTCCATATCCTGGCAGTAAGCCGTCACCCGCCGACCCATCGGCGTGTCGTGTCCGTAGCCGACCATGGGCCATTGCATCAAGTCCTCGGGCGTGACTTCTTCTTTCTCGCACAGTGCGTGGTTGGCCGGCATGATGCACACCAGGCGGTTGGTGCACAGCGGCGTGATGTCGAGATTGGGGTGCTCGATCGCTGAGCTGATCACGCCCAGATCGGCCTGGTGGTTCAGCAAGCGTTCGCGAATCTGCTCGTGGCCGTGGCAGGCAAAAGTCATCTTGCAATCGGGAAACTGCTGGCGAAAACTGGCGACGGCCTGCGGAATAAAGCTTTGTCCAATCGAGGGGCCCGAGACCAGGTTCAGAATGCCGGTGCGGTGCCTGGCCAGGTCGCCTGCCAGGTCGTTGACGCGCTGCACCGACTGGTAGACCTGCTCGACCTCGCCAATCAGGCGGCGCGCCTCCGGCGTGGCAAACAAGCGCCCTTTGATGCGCTCAAACAAAACAAAACCAATGCGCTGCTCGGTGTAGGCCAGCAGACGGCTGACGGCCGGCTGGGAGACAAACAGGATTTGCGAAGCGCCCGCAATGCTGCCGGTGCTCATCACGGCGCGGAATACCTCAATCTGGCGCAAGTTCAGTGCGGCCATTGTGGTCCTTACTAGTCAAGGTGACTACAAAAGCGGCCAAGGCGCTGGGAGACTGCACAGAGCAGGGCGCCACCAGCAAGCCTTAACCTCATGTTAATCAAGACCGACATTTCAGCAATTTCTATGCCACGCGAATACTCGTAAATTGCAGTCATTCCAATTTGTACGAGGCGCGCTCATGTCATCGGCCATTTACGTCGTCAACCCCAACAGCAGCTTAAGGGTCACCCAAGGTATTGATGCCGCGCTGTCGCCGCTGCGCATGCCTGGAGGGCCGCGCTTCGTCAGTGACTGGCTGCCAAGCGGTCCGCCCGGCGTGCAAAGCCAGCAGGATGTCGATGGCGTGGCCATGCCCCTGGTGCAGCATTGCCTGGCCTTGCCGGATGACTGCGCAGCGGTGGTGATTGCCTGCTTTAGCGACCCCGGCCTGTACGCCGTGCGCGAGGCCATGCAGCCGCGTGGCGTGCCGGTGCTGGGCATCAGCGAGTGCGCGATGCTGACGGCCCTGTCGATGGGCCAGCGGGTGGGCGTGATTGCGATTTTGGAAACCTCGATTGCCCGCCATATGCGCAACTACGGTGCGATGGGCATCAGCAGCCGCATTGCTGGCGAAGCTGCAATCGGCCTGGGCGTGACTGAATTGGCCGACCAGGAACGCACGCTCTCGCGCATGGTCGAGGTGGGGCAGCGCCTGGTGCGCGAGCAGGGCGCGAACGTGCTGGTGATGGGCTGTGCAGGCATGGCCTCTTACCGCGATGCACTGGCTGAAGCCACTGGCGTGCCGGTGGTCGAACCCACCCAAGCAGCTGCTGCGATGGCCTTGGGCCGTGCGCGGCTGGGCTGGTAGGCCTCTGCCCGCCACCCTAGCGGCATGGGCACAAGCCCTTGCACCCTTTTTCCCCTTGGATTGACTTTGATGGCTTGACCTGGGCGTGCGCTGCGCCGCCGTGTCACACCAGGCCTGTTTGTTTTCCTAGCACTTGAGTTCTACAACTATGAAGCGTCTTATTACCGTGGCTGCCGCCCAGCTGGGCCCTATTCAAAAAGCCGAAGGCCGTGACTCGGTCGTTGCACGCATGGTGCGCCTCGTGGAGCGCGCCTACCAGCGCGGCGCCAATGTGGTGGTGTTCCCTGAGCTGGCCTTCACGACCTTCTTCCCGCGCTGGTATGTCGAAGACCTCGACCAAGCCGACAACTGGTATGAAGAAACCCTGCCATCGCCCGCCACCCAGCCGCTGTTCGATGCGATCAAGCGCTACGGGATCACCTGTTACCTGGGTTACGCCGAGATCGCCCATGAGGCCGATGAAACCGGCGTGCTGCGCAAGCGCCGCTTCAACACCTCGGTGGTGATTGCACCGTCGGGTGAGGTCATTTTGAAGTACCGCAAAGTCCACCTGCCCGGCCACAAGGAGTTCTCCACCATCCGCAAGGTGCAGCACCTGGAGAAGCGCTATTTTGAAGTGGGCAACCTGGGCTTTCCGGTCACCCGCGCCCCGGTGGGCGAGGTGGAAGGCGTCAACATGGGCATGCTGATCTGCAACGACCGCCGCTGGCCAGAATCCTGGCGTGAGCTGGGTCTGCAGCAGGTCGAACTGGTCATGCTGGGCTACAACACCCCGGCCGTGAACCAGGAAAACCGTGGCTTTGAAGCCCACCATCTGCGCAACTTCCACTCGCAGTTGTCGATCCAGGCCGGGTGCTACCAAAATGCCACGTTTGGTGTTGGCGTGGCCAAGGCCGGCAATGAAGATGGCTTTGAGCTGATGGGCCACTCGATCATCGTCAACCCGCAAGGCGAGATCATGGCGATGGCCACCAGCTGGGACGACGAGCTGGTCGTGGCCGACTGCAACCTTGCGATGTGCGAGCTGGGCCGCACCACCATCTTCAACTTTGCGCAGCACCGCCGCCTCGAAGCCTACCAGCGCCTCACCAACCAGACCGGCAGCACAGCCCCTGCCGTTTGGCAGCCCCAAGGCGCTGCCGTCGCCCAGGAGCAGAACTGATGAATGCGCCCAGCCTGGCCGAGCTGCCCAGCAGCATCGCGCATGCGTTGTTTGGCGCGATGCGTGTGCCCACGTTTGCCGATGTTGAGTTGGCCGCCGAGCGCATTGCACCCTATATACGCCGCACGCCTTTGCTGTTTTCGCGCAGCCTGAGCGAACGCACGGGTGCACGCATCTGGCTCAAGCCCGAATGCCTGCAAATCACCGGCTCCTTCAAGCTGCGCGGTGCCTTCAATGCGATCTTGTCGCTCAGCCAAGCGCAGCGCCACAACGGCGTGATTGCGTACTCTACGGGCAACCACGGCCAGGCAATTGCCTGGGCCGCTGCCACGCTGGGCGTGCAGGCGACGATTGTGATGCCTGCGGATGCGCCCAAGAACAAGGTCAAAAAGGCGCTGGAGCAGGGCGCCAACGTGGTGCACTACGACCGCATGACGCAAAGCCGTGAGGAGATTGGCATGCAGTTGCTGGCCGAGACCGGCGCGACCCTGATCCCGCCGGGCGACTTTCCCGAAGTGCTGGCCGCCCAAGGCACGGTCGCGCTCGAAGCCTTGCAGGACTTGCCAGCCGATGACCTGGCGCAACTTAGTCTGTTTGCCGCTCCCTGTGGCGGTGGCGGCCTGATGGCGGGCTGCAATTTGAGCCTGGCCGCCTTGAGCCCGCAAACCCGCCGCGTCGCCGTGGAACCGGCTGCGTTTGATGACACCCTGCGCTCACTGGCCAGTGGCACGCGCCAGAGCAATCCCAAATCGGCCGATTCGATTTGCGACGCCTTGCAGGCCGTCACACCGGCCGAGCTGCCTTATGCGATCAATGGCCTGCGCCTGAGCCAGGCCGTCAGCGTCAGCGACGCAGAGGTGCTGGCCGCCATGCGCTTTGCGATCGAAGACCTGCGTTTGGTGGTCGAGCCCGGCGGCGCAGTCGCCTTGGCAGCCTTGCTCGCAGGCAAGCTGCCGCTAGAGGGCCAAAGTGCAGTGGTTGTGCTGTCAGGGGCCAATGTCGACCTGCCTTTGCTCAGCCAGGCCCTGGCTTGATGCCATCGCCACATCCCGAGCGGGCCTGCTCTTGCGTTCCATGCATTCGCCAGCGCCCGCACCGTCCAGCTATTTCCAGAGTCCATGCACCATGAATCTACCTTCCGCTTTCCACTTTGCCTTCAACATCCGCGACCTGGACCAGGCCCGCGCCTTTTACGGTGGCGTGCTCGGCTGCGTCGAAGGCCGCAGCACCGACACCTGGGTCGATTTTGATTTCTTCGGCCACCAAATCTCCTTGCACCTGGGCGAGCCCTTTGCCACGGCCAACACCGGCAAGGTCGGCCAGCACATGGTGCCGATGCCGCACTTCGGCATCATCTTGCTCTACCCCGACTGGCGCGCCATGGCCGATCGCCTGCAAGCCGCCGGCGTGGAGTTTGTGCTCGCGCCCCAAGTGCGCTTTGAGGGCGAGCCCGGTGAGCAATGGACCATGTTCTTTCGTGATCCGTTTGGCAATCCAATCGAGGTCAAAGGCTTCCGCTCGGAAGCGCAAATCTACGCGCACTAAGAATGTATTGAGGTTCCCAAAAACACTGCCCCAAAGCCGCTCCACGCACCAAAGCCAATGCGCTGAGCACCAATCCGGTGCAGGTTGGCATGAAGCCCGCTTGCAACCAGCGCATGTGTGAACCTAGCTAGAGAAAGAAACGACGCCATGTTTGATCTGACCATCCGCAACGGCCGTATCAGCACCTCCCAAAACACCTTTGTGGCCGATATCGGCATTCAGGGCGGCACCATTGCCGCCATCGGCGAGAACCTGCCAGCAGGGCGGCGTGACATTGATGCACAAGGCCTGTGGGTCATGCCCGGTGGCATCGACAGCCACGCCCATATTGAACAGGCATCCAGCTCCGGGGTGATGTGTGCCGATGATTTCTACAGCGCCACGGTCTCGGCCGCGTTCGGCGGCACGACCTGCGTGATCCCGTTTGCTGCGCAGCACAAAGGCCAGCAAGTGCCCGAGATGGTCGCTGCCTACGCCAAGCTGGCGGCCGAGAAAGCGGTGATCGACTACGGCTTTCACCTGATCCTGTCCGAAATCACCCCGCAAATGCTGGAGCAGGATTTGCCACGTGCAATTGCAGAGGGCATCACCTCGCTGAAGGTCTACATGACCTACGACAAGCTCAAGATCGACGACTTCCAGATGCTGGATGTGCTGGAAGTCGCAGGCCGCGAAGGCGCGATGGTCATGGTGCATGCCGAGAACCACGACGTGATCCGCTGGATCGCCCGCCGTCTGCTGGACAAGGGCCTCACGGCGCCCAAATTCCACGGCGTGGCCCACGATGCGATTGCAGAAATCGAAGCCAGCTCGCGTGCTATCCAGCTGGCCAATCTGCTCGATGTGCCGATTTTGCTGGTGCATATTTCAGGCCCCGAAGCGATTGAAGTGATTCGCAGTGCCCGGCAACTGGGCAGCAAAGTGCATGCCGAGACCTGCCCGCAATACCTGTTCCTGACCGCAGAAGACATGGACCAGGAGGGTCTGGAAGGCGCAAAATTCTGCTGCAGCCCACCGGTGCGCGACAAGGCCGCGCAAGACAAGGTCTGGCAAGGCCTGCTGGACGGCACCCTGGGCATCTACAGCTCTGACCACGCGCCCTACAAGTTCGATGAAAGCGGCAAGCTGCCCAAGGGCGATGCCACCACCTTCAAGGAAATGGCCAATGGCGTGCCCGGCCTGGAGCTGCGCTTGCCGCTGCTGTTCTCCGAAGGCCTGCTGACTGGCCGCCTCACGCCCGAAGAATTTGTGCGTCTTACTGCCACCAACCATGCATACATGTATGGCCTGCAAAAACGCAAGGGCGATATTGCCATCGGCCTGGATGCCGACATTGCGATTTGGGACCCCCAAGCCCAGCGCAGCGTGCGCTGGAGCGACCTGCACGACCAGGTTGGCTACACGCCTTACGAGGGTCGTGTGGTCAACGGCTGGCCCATTACTGTGATCAACCGTGGCGAGGTGGTGGTCGAGAACGCCCAGCTGCTGGCCCAGCGTGGCCGTGGCCAGTTCCTGCCTTGCGAATGCCCCGAGCCCATTGTGCAAGCAGCCCAGCAGCCCAAGCCCTCTGATGCCTCGCAATGGCTGGGGCTCAAAGGCAAGGCCTGGCAGCAGTATTGAGTGCCAGATGACGTCGACTTTGGCGGGCCCTTAACAACAGGTTAAGGCATACCGATAAAACGGCAGGCGACAGCTTGGCCAATGCGCCCAATAATTTTCTCAAGCTCCCAAGCTACTCAGGCCCAGCCAGTGATGGCTTTTCATCCATGAATGAACGAACTCCGCCCATGAACAACCTTGCCCATACCCTCGCTCGCGCCTCCTGGCTGACACTGGCACTGGCTTTGACCAGCGCCGCCCAGGCACAAACTGCTGCGCCTTTGAAAACCGCCTTGGATCCCACCTTTGCCCCGCAGGCCATGGTCAAGATCGGTGGCGGCCTGCAAGGCTTCAACGTCGACATGGGCGAAGAAATCGCCAAGCGCCTGGGCCGCAAGCTCAGCATTGATGCAACCGAATTCTCGGGCCTGGTGCCGGGTCTCAACAGCGGCAAATACGAGTTTCTGCTCGCGCCTGTGACGGTCACGCCTGAACGCGCCAAAGCCATGCTGTTTACCGAGGGCTACACCGAGACAAACTACACCTTCATGGGCCGCAAAAACGCAGCCGCGCTGGAATCGCTGGAGGCGCTGAAAGACAAGGTCGTGGCGGTCAACAAGGGCTCGAACTACGACGCCTGGGCCAAAGAGAACGCCGACAAGTACGGCTTCAAGTACTTCGTCTACGGCTCCAACGCGGATGCGATTCAGGCCGTCTTGACCAAGCGTGCCGACTACAACCTGACCGGCAGCACAGTGGCGGGCTGGGCCGTCAAACAATCGCCTGCGCTGCAGGCGGGCTACACCATCAAGACCGGGCTGGTCTGGGCGATTCCCTTCCGCCTCGACGACAAGGCCGGCCGTGACCAGGTCAGCAACGTGCTCAAGTGCATGAAGGCCGATGGCACGATCGCCAAGCTCGCAGAAAAATGGTATGGCTACTCACCTGCGGCCAACAGCGTGGAGCGCACCGTCAGCCCAGGCCACGGCGTGCCCGGCACCGAGAACTACGACGCCACCCCCGTTAAGCCGAAGTGCTCGTAAGCACGCGATGGCTGTGATAACCCTGAAGTGCTGAGGACCTATGAGCGCCCCCATTCTTGAACTTGTTGAACTGCGCAAATCCTACGGCTCGCTGGACGTCTTGCGTGGTGTGAACTTGCGTGTGTACCCGGCAGAGCTGGTGTGCGTCATCGGACCCTCTGGCTCTGGCAAAAGCACCATGCTGCGCTGCTGCAACCGGCTGGAAGAGCCCAGCGACGGCCAGGTGGTCATCAACGGCCAGGACATCATGCGGTCCGATGTCGATGTCAACCAGGTGCGCCAAAACGTCGGCATGGTGTTCCAGCACTTCAACCTGTATCCCCACCTGAACGTGCTGGGAAACATCACCCTGGCACTGCGCCAGGTGCAGAAAAAAAGCAAAGCCGAGGCCGAGACCATTGCCCAGGAGGCGCTGGCCAAAGTGGGTCTGGCCCACAAGGCGAGCGCGTTTCCCAGCCAGCTCTCCGGCGGGCAGCAGCAGCGCGTGGGCATCGCGCGCGGCATTGCACTCAAGCCGCAGGTGATGCTGTTTGACGAGCCCACCAGCGCGCTGGATCCGGAGCTGGTTGACGAGGTGCTGCAGGTGATGCGCGCGCTGCGCGATGAAGGCATGACCATGCTGGTCGTGACCCATGAAATGGCGTTTGCCCACGCAGCGGCTGACCGCGTGATCTTCATGGACGGCGGCGTGGTCGCCGAAGCGGGCACTCCGGCTGAGATTTTTGAGAACCCGCAGCAAGAGCGCACCCGCAGCTTTGTAGGCCGCTACATGCATGGCACGAATGGAGTCAAAGTCGCTGCATTGCAGGCACCCACTGGCGCAGGTGGCAGCCTATGAGCGAGTCCAGTGGCGGTTTTTTATTCACCTTTTTCAACCTGGCCATCGCGCAGGAATACTGGGCCGACATCGCGCGTGGCATGCTGGTCACCATCGGGGTCGGCATAGCGGTCGTCATCACCGGTCTGGCACTGGGGCTGGCCATGGCGATTGGCCGCGCATTGCAGCTGCGCTGGCTGACGGCAGCCACTGTGATCTTCTCGGACGTGATGCGCTCGCTGCCACCGCTGGTGGTGCTCATCCTGCTGTACTTTGGCCTGCCGACCCTGGGGCTGGAGTTATCGGCCTTTGCTGCGACCTGGGTCAGCCTGTCGATGGTGCTGGCCGCTTATGCGCAAGAAAGCATCTGGTCGGCGATGGCCTCGCTGCCCAAAGGCCAGACCGAGGCGGCGCGCTCCACCGGCCTGTCGTGGTGGCAGGCGATGCGCTGGGTGGTCTTGCCCCAGGCGCTGCGCCGCGCGGTACCGCCGCTGACCAACCGCGTGATCTCGACGACCAAGAACACCGCACTGGGCTCGATCGTTGCCCTGGGGGAAATTCTGAGCAATGCGCAGGCCGCATCGGCCGTGGCGGGCAACCCCACACCGCTGACGATTGGGGCATTTCTCTACCTGTTGGTGTTCTTGCCGATCGTGATTTTCTCGCGCTGGCTGGAGCACAAAACCAAAACCACCGCGTAAGTGCCAAGCCATGGAAATTTTCTTACAAAACTTCTTCAACCTCGAGGTCTTCCAGCAGGCGCTGCCGTATCTGCTGCAAGGTTTTTGGACGACGATCTGGCTCTCGGTGCTGGTGATTCCGCTGGGTGCAGCGGCAGGCTTGCTGCTGGCCCTGGGCCAGACGCAATCGAGCCGCCGCAGCCTGCGCTGGAGCATCATTGCCTATATCGATTTCTTTCGCGCCTTTCCGCCGCTGGTCTTGCTGATTTTTCTCTACTTTGGCCTGCCTTTTGTCATCGGCGATGTGCCCAAGCTGATTGCCGTGATGCTGGCCTTTACGCTGAACAACTCCAGCTACTTTGCCGAGGTGTTTCGCGCCGGCATCGAGGCCATTCCCAAAGGTCAGATGGAAGCGGCCCGCTCGACGGGTCTGAGCCGTTTGCAAGCGCTGCGCTGGGTGATCTTGCCGCAGGCCACGCGCCATGTGCAGGCCGATTTGCTGGGCAACTGCATTGAGGTGGTCAAGCTCACCGCGATTGCCAGCGTGGTCGGGATTCCGGAATTGCTGCGCAACGCCCGCGATGTGCAGTCGCTGGTCTACAACCCCTCGCCCGTGGTGCTGGCCGCGCTGCTCTACCTGGCCTTGTTGTGGCCGCTGACACGCTGGCTGGCGCGCCTGGAGAACCGCAAGCTCGCCATGCTCAGCCACTGATAGACGCACTAGCAGGCCTGCCATTGAACGGCTTCAATGGCAGCTTCATTGATCCATTTTCATTGCGCACGCCCCATGACCCTGCACGCTACCCCCATCCCTTTGCCCATTCTCGGCCCCTGGCTCGCCCAGGACCTCAGTGCCAGCTTGCCTGACAGCTTTCTGCCTTTGGTCTTGCACAGTGCACCGGACTTTATGGACCAACTCGCACCGCACGTGCCGCGCATTCGCGCCCTGGTATGTACCAGCGGCGGCCATGCAATTGATGCGGCCTTGATGGACCAACTGCCCCAGCTCGAACTCATTTTGAACCTGGGCGCGGGCACAGAGTGCGTGGATTTGGCCGCTGCACAGGCGCGTGGCATTCAGGTGCTGACAGGCGCAGGCGTCAATGCGGTGGACGTGGCTGAGCTTGCGATTGGCATGATGATTTCGATGGCCCGGCGCATCCATTTTGCCGACCGCGAGGTGCGTGCGCTGCAATGGGGCGCTGACCGACAACCGGTGCGCCGCCTGGCTGGCCAGCGCGTGGGCATCGCCGGCATGGGCGCGATTGGCCAGGCGATTGCCAATCGCTTGCTTGCCTTCGACATGCCCATCAGCTACTTCTCGCGCCGCCCGGTGGAAGCACTGCCTTACACGCACCATGCCGATCTACAAAGCCTGGCCTCTGCGGTGGATTTTCTGTTTTTAGCCTTGCCCGGTGGCAGTGCGACACAGCATCTGGTCAATGCCGGCATCCTGAGCGCCTTGGGCCCTCAGGGTTATGTCATCAATGTGGGCCGTGGCAGCGTGGTCGATGAGCAAGCGCTGTCCCAAGCGCTGGCCGCAGGCCAGATTGCCGGAGCTGCCCTCGATGTGTTTGAGCACGAACCGCAGGTGCCAGACAGCCTGATTCAAAGTCCCAACACCTTGCTGCAGCCGCACCGTGGCGGCTTTACGGTCGAAGCCCATGCGGAAATCATTGCGCTGACTTTGCAGCGTTTAGCCAGTTTGTACGCTAAGAGCTCCTTTCCAATCCGCTAAAAACTCAAGTCGGGGCGGCTGACATCACCTGTTCATGGTCGTCGAGAACAGGGGAGGGGCGGGCGGCCTGCTCGGTGCCGAGGTCGTGACCAGGGCGCAGGCGGATGGCTATACAGTGTTGATAGCTTTGTACCGGTGGTGCTCATTTCACAGTCGCCCAATATCCTGGTGGCCAGGCCACGCGTTGCGTGGCAAGACGCTGCGATACCCGCCAACGGCTTGCCGCCCAAGGCACCGACTTGGTCGCCATGCCATCGGCCCAGTTTGCCGAGAAGATGCGCCGTGAGACCCAGGTCTATGGCGACATCATCAAGCGCTTTGGTATCAAGGCCAACTGAGGAGGGCGCTGATACGGTGACGACCTCACCCACCACCAAAGGCCTGCCCGTATGCAGGCCTTTTTCAATGCTGGAAGCAGAACCAGCCGCTAGGATTCGCGCAGAGAATACGTAAGGAAATGTATGCGATTTCTGATGGCCCTGGGCCTGCTGCTGGCAGGCTCAGCCAGTGCCCAAGAGGTCTACCGCTGCGGCAATAGCTATAGCTCCGAGCCCTGCAAAAATGCGAAAACCATTGACGTCACGCCCGCAGTCAGCAACCCGGATGGACCGCTGACCCAGCTGATCTACCTCTGTAAACGACCCGACAAAACCGAGCTGTGGTGGATCGACCGGCCTTGTTCCCAGGAGCGATGGGACCTGGTCGAGAGCGTCAGAGTGCCGAGCAATATGGACTGGAAGACCCAAATGGCCATCGCCCAACGAAAACGGGCGGACGATGCTCGCCGAACTAGCCAGGCCCGTCATCACTACCATTCGGCTTCGCCTGGCAGCGGACGATCCAACGAAGCGCGTTGCGAGGAATTCAAGCAAAGGGTGGAATATCTGGATTCCGCCGCCAGAGTTGGCGGTACCGCGCGCAAGATGGAATGGATCCGAGAGGAACGGCAAAGTGCGCGGGACCAGCAGTTTCGGGCGGGGTGCTGAGGTTCCTGTTACAGCGCTTGCATGCGCTGAAGGGTTTCAGACCCGCACGCAGCTACACTGCGCGTCAGGAGGAACGGCCATGGATTGGGCAAGACTGCAGATGGAGATAGACCGACAGCTCGCTTGGATGCTTTTCTGGTCGTTGATCACTACTGTTATCTCGTTATGGGTCGGTTATGAGCTGTTGAAGGCAGCGATCAAGAACGGTATCAATGCCTCAAACCTGGGCGACCGCCGCAGGTTGATGCAAACAGCGCAGCCGCCGGTGGCACCGGCAGGTTATCGCTGGGTGTTGGTGAAGGATGACAAGTCAGGTGTGGACATACGGCCGGAGCGCTGATTGACCGACGCGGCGCGGGCCAGGTGGCCATGCAAGCATTGCAGCCAAGAAGGCTGCCAACCCTTACTTAGATAATTGATACGATGTATATTATGTTAAGTAACATTTCTGCCTAGCCGACAGACCAGCACCGAACCAGGAACCTCTCACCGGCTCCGCCTGGGCAAGGCGGTCAATTTGTTGCCAAACCGAGGGTTAACCACGGCTTATACAGCCTTTCGATGATTCGTTTTGCTAAGACAATTTCCTGTCAATTGATCCAAGGAAAAGTTATATGAAAAACGAAAAATCGCTGGGCGCCGTACCTGCGCGCTACAGCATGGCGGCATTGGCGGCGATCGTCGCGCTGGCGATGACCGCCTGCGGCGGCTCCAGCCATAACGACCAAGACGATCTGGTGAGCACGGCTTGCGAAGCTGGTACGTCGGACGGATCGGTAGTGGTGGGCTCCGGTCTGCCGGGCGATCCTTCGTTCCCTGAGCTGGCTTCGGGCTACCGCACTGGCAAGAAAGTGGTCGAGGGCCATAAGTACATGGTGGTGACGGCCAATCCTCTGGCCTCCAAGGCCGGCTGTGAGGTGCTGAAGTCTGGTGGCTCGGCGGTGGATGCAGCGGTGGCCGTGCAGATGGTGCTGGGTCTGGTGGAGCCCCAGTCCAGCGGTATTGGCGGCGGCGCCTTCATGCTGTACTACGATGCTGCGACCAAAAAAGTGACGGCCTATGACGGCCGCGAAACCGCCCCTGCGGCCGCGACCCCAGATTACCTGCGCTACATCGACAGCGGCACGCAGACCACGCCGCTGCCCAGCGCCCGTGCCAGCGGCCGCTCCATCGGCACGCCTGGCGCCGTGCGCATGCTGGACCTGGCCCACAAGGACCACGGCGCCAAGCCCTGGAAGGACCTGATCCAGCCGGGTATCGACCTGGCCACCAATGGCTTCAAGATCAGCGGCCGCATGTCCGATGCGCTGGCCGGTGCCAAGACCGCGCTGCAGGCCGATGCCGATGCGCTGGCCCTGTATTTCAACGCCGACGGCTCGACCAAGGGCCTGGGTGAGACCTTCAAGAACCCCGCTTACGCAGCTACGTTGACCAAGATGGCGACCGGCGGTGCGGATGCGTTCTATACCGGATCGGTCGCACAAGGCATTGTCGACAAGATCGCCGTGACCCAGAACGTGACCACAGGCGCGCCTATCACCCCTGGCGTGACCACGATGGCTGACCTGGCTGGCTACCAGGCCAAGAAGCGCGATGCCGTCTGCACCACCTACCGCGCCAAGTACGTGATCTGCGGCATGCCACCACCCTCGTCCGGCGGTATTGCCGTGGCGCAGGCCATGGGTGTGCTGGAGAATTTTGACCTGGCCCCCCACAAGCCCACCGCGCTGGATCTGGAAGGCGGCAAGCCGACTGCCATGGGCGTGCACCTGGTGAGCGAAGCCGAGCGCATGGCCTACGCCGACCGCGACATGTATGTGGCCGACACCGATTTCACCCCCCTGCCCGGCCCGCTCTACAGCACCTTGCTGGACAAGAGCTACCTGAAGTCGCGCGCCGCGCTGATCTCTACCACCCAAAGCATGGGCACCGCGACCGCCGGCCAGTTTGGCAACACCCGTCTGGGCGTGGGCAAGGTGACCGAAGCGGGTACCACGCACATGACCATCGTCGACGGCAAGGGCAACGTGGTCAGCATGACTACGACGGTGGAAGCGGGCATGGGCTCCTACCACATGACCCAGGGCTTTGTGCTGAACAACCAGCTGACCGACTTCTCGGCAGCACCGGTCTCGGCCGATGGCCTGCCGATCGCCAACAAGGTGGAAGCGGGCAAGCGCCCACGCAGCTCGATGGCGCCTACGCTGGTGTTTGACGCCACGGCGGACGGCCAACCTGGCGCTTTCAAGATGGCCACCGGCTCGCCTGGCGGCGCCACCATCATCCAGTTCGTGACCAAGACCCTGGTCGGCGCGCTGGACTGGGGCCTGGATGCGCAGCAAGCCACCAACCTGGTGAACTTTGGCGCCTCCAACAGCCGCACCACCAACCTGGGCGGTGAGCACCCCAACATCAATGCCACCAACAGCGGTGACAACGATCCGTTGGTGCTGGCACTGCGCGCCATGGGCCACACCGTGTCGGTCAATGCGCAATCCAGCGGTGTGGGCACGGTTATCCGTACCGCCAATGCGGCAGGCGAAGCCCGCCTGAGCGGTGGCGCAGATCCACGCCGTGAAGGTGTGGTGCTGGGCGATACCTACAAGGCCAAGTAAGCCTCGGTTTCAGCAACGTCAAAGAGCCGCTGCGGGTTGATGCCTGCAGCGGCTTTTTTGCTGGTTGGCCCCCTGCTCTTGGCGCTTATCTGTTTAGCGCATCAAGCAGCAGCCTGGGCGGGCAGCTCCTGGCGCTGCAGGTGCTGGTTGATCTGCTCGATCACCGGCAGCAGGTCGGCCACGCTGTCGATCACAAAATGGGCGCCGGCGCTGCGCAGCTGTTCGCTGGCGGTGCTGCGTATCTCTGCTTGCGCGTCCGAGCCGAGCGCCTGCCATTCGGGCAAGGACAGGCCATTGGCATTGCCGCTGACTGCCACACCAACCGTCCAGCAACCGGCATTCAGCCCTTCGGCAATGCCGACGCCGGTGTCGTCCACCTTGACCACGGTCGAGGCAGGCCAGACACCCAGATCGGCAAAACAGCGGTACATCATCAAGGGGCTGGGGCGGCCAGCGGCCAGGTCGCCGGCGCAGACGATGTTGTCTGGCGCGTAGCCGGCGCGGGCGGCGATGGGTTCGAGCACATCCATGATTGGGCGGTTGTAGCCGGTGGTGCTGCCGATCTTGATGCCGTCGAGCCGCAGGCGGTTGACCACTTCCAACGCGCCAGGGATAAAGTCGGCAAAATCACCGACCACGCGGGCGTTCATCGGCGTGAACACCTCGTAGAGATGGTCGATATCGCTGTTGGCCACCGGCTTGCCATAGCGGCGCTCCCACTGCGCTGCCACCTCGGGCAGCTGGCACAGCGCTGCAATATGGTCCCATTTGGCAGAACCCATTGGGCCCCGGGCCTGGGCAATGCTGATCTCGATGCCGAAATCCTTGAACAGCTGCACAAAGGCGCCCATCGGCGCGCGTGAGCCAAAGTCGACAATCGTGCCGGCCCAGTCAAAAACAACGGCTTGTACGCGTTGGGGGTTGTGAAAATTCGTCATGGTGTCCTCTGCCCCTTGGCCCGGCCAGGGCCAAGTCGGGGTATGTCTATATATAGAAGATGGGTCGTTCAGCGGGTGGTGTCTGCCTTTACCAATCAGCAAAGGTGTCATGGGCCACGCCAAAACCGGTGCTGGCCCCCGTTCCGCTGGTGACGATCGCCACGCGGGTGGCGGCGTCCGGCGCCTCGATAAAGCAGTCGGTCTGTGGGGCGGAGGGGTAAATGCCCACCCAGCGCTCGGTGACGCGGTAGTCGCCAATGTTCAATGCTTCGCGCATATGGCGCAGCATCAGCGCATCAACCTCGTCCTGCGCAAAGGGCTGGACGGAGGCGCCATAGTGGTGCGAATCGCCGACCACCAGGCTGCCGTCAGCGCTTTGCACGGCGATCAGGTGGATGCCATGGGCAAGGCTTTCGCCCTCTTCCTGCTGCAGTTGCTCGAGCAAGGCGCGCGCCTCGGGCAGCTTGCTGTAGCCGTGGTAGCGCACCAGGCTCAGGTCGCCCATCACCGATGCGTTCAGGCGCAGATTGCCAGCGGGCTGTACGCGCAGCATCTGCAGCTGGCACAGCTGCACCTGGTGTTTGGCAAACAGCTCGCTGTAAAGGCCATGGATGTCGGCATTGGTGCAGACCACCACGCGCTCGGCGTGCAGCTGGCCCTTGGCTGTCACCACCTGGGGCGTGGCCACCTCCAACACCGCTTCGCCAAAGCGGAAGGTGACTTGCATCTGCTCGGCCAGCCAGCGCGTCAGCTGGGCGATCGCGTCGCGCGATTCCACCCGCAGGTCAATGGGGCTGTGCAACACGGCCTTGGCCTGGTCTAGCCGCAGCTCGGGCGCGTGGCGGGCGGCCTCTTCGGGGCTCCATAGTGCGCAATTCACACTCTGGGCCATCTCGGTGCGCATAAAGGCCTGCAACACATCCAGCGCCTTGTCGCGTGTCGCCACCAGGTTCAGGCCCTGGTGCTGCACCGTTATACCGGCCTTGGGCGCAAGCTCGGCCCAGACGTCGCGCGCATGGCGGGCGCGGCGCCAGGTGTCCCCGGCCCCCTGGCCGGTCACCGTCACAAAGCCAAAATTGCGGATCGACGCGCTCACGCAGGCGGCATCCCGGTCGACCACGCAGACCGTAAGGCCCCGGCGTGCCGCCTCATAGGCATGGGCGAGGCCCACAATGCCTGCACCCACCACAATCACATCAAAACTAGTGCTTCCCACCGTCATTCCTGTCTTTCCTGGTTCTCAAATCATCTTGTCCATCCACACGATCAGCGCTTGCGCCAAGCCTGCGTGCGCTTGTTCAACCACCAGCCCAGCGCCTGGTAGAGCACGGTCACCACGCAGCTGATCGCGGCAATCATCACCGCCATCGCAGCGGCGGCGGCCATGTCGCCGGCCTCATCCAGGTTCAGGATCGCAACGGCGCCCAGGCGGGTTTCTGGCGAGTAGAGGAAGACGACGGCTGAGATCGTGGTCATCGCGGCCACAAAGAAGTAGCGCGAGACCTCCAGCAAGGCCGGCAGGCACATCGGCAGGGTCACCTTCCACAAGGTGCGGTAGAACGGCACCTTGAGCGAGGCGCTGACCGATTCAAACTCGCCATCGATCGACTTGAGCGCCGTCACCAGGGTCATGTGGCCGGTGGTGTAGTAGTGCATCACCGTGCACAGCACCATCAAGGGCATGGTCTGGTACAAAAAGTTCAGCGGGTTGCCAGGGGCGTTGAAAAAGAAGATATAGCCCAGGCCCAGCACCAGGCCGGGCACGGCCATGGGCAGCATGGCCAGCATGCGCAGCACCGGGCGCAGCGCGGGCATGCCCTTGGTTTTTTCCAGCAGATAGGCGCCCATGAAGACCACGATGGGCCCGGCCACCGCAGCGCTCGCGGCCATGGTCAGGCTGTTGAAGACGGCGGTATCGACACCGGCATCGACCAGGCCGCTGGTGTAGTGGCTCAGGGTCAGGTCCAGTTGGTAGGGCCAGAACTGCACCAGCGATGCAAAGATGGCCATGCCGAACATGGCCAGCATCAGCGCGGCCAGCGTCCAGCACAGCAGGCTGCAAAAGCGGTCGGTGGCGGCATGGCGGCTGGGCTGCAGCACCACGGCGCGCGCGGTCAGCACCGCGGTCTGCTTTTTCTGCACCTGGCGGTCAATCGCATAGGTGATGACGGCGGGCAGCAGCAGCAGCAAAGCGACGACGGCGCCACGCTGGAAATCCTGCTGGCCGATCACCAGCTTGAACACATCGGTGGCGAGCATGTTGAAATTGCCGCCGATCACCTTGGGGATACCGAAATCGGTGATCACCAAGGTAAACACCACCAGTGCGGCCGAGACCACGCCGTAGCGCGCCGCCGGCAAGGTGACGGTCAAGAACTGGCGTGTGCGGCTGGCCCCCAGCGCGGTGGCGGCCTCGTAGAGGCGCTGGTCGCCCAGGGCCAGTGCGGTGATCAGGATCATCAGCGCATGCGGAAAGGTGGCAAAGCACTGGGCCAGCACAATGCCGGGCGCGCCGTAGATGGTGTCAAACCCCAGCGCATTGAGAACGGACTTGAGCACGCCCTGATTGCCAAACCAGTAGATCAGCGAGATGGCAGACAGCAGCGACGGGGCCAGCAAGGGCAGCAGGCTGATGCTGCGCAGCAGGCCCTTGGCGCGGATGCCCGAGCGCGTGATGGCATAGGCAAAGCCAAAGGCGAGCGGGATGACCAGGGCGGTGACCACCAGCGATACCCAGAGGCTGTTCCAGAGGCTTCCCAGCAGCGCGGGCGACTGGAAATAGCGCACAAAGCGCATGAAGGCTGAGCCCTCGTCGCCCGAGGTGGGCGCAAAGGCCTGGCCCAGCAAGGCGGCCAGCGGTGCCAACAGGCCAAGCAGCAGCAGCGCGGTGATGGCGACCAGCGCCAGTTGCGCGATGCGGTCACTGGGCGCTGCATGCAGGCCGGTATGGCGGGGGAGCGCTGCGGGCGCTGAAACGGATGAGGTCATAGTGTGTCGGTAAGGCCCCGTGACCGGGGACATGGCCGCGAGCGGCCCCTGCCCCGGCGCTTGCCAGGGCAACGGCCGGGCTCAGGCGGCCTGGGCAAAAATCTTCAACTGCTGCGCATGGATGGAAAACTGCAACCAGCGCCCCACCTGGATGTCGAGCTGCAGGCACTGCGCCGGGCTCAGCTGCAGCTGCACATGGCGCTCGGGCAGGCGCTGCACATCGACATGGACGATGCACAACGCTCCGAGAAACTCCAGCTGCTCGACGACACCGGTGAGCACCGGCGCGCCATTGGGTGCAGGCGCGCTGCCGATGGGCGGCATGGCCGTGCAGTCATGCACGCTGCAGTCTTCGGGCCGCAGGTAGACATGCAGGCTTTCGCCGGGGCTCATGCGCGGCGCCTGCGGGCAGTACAGCTTGTGGCCTGCCAAGGAGATGCCGCCATTGCCGGCGGCCAGGGCCTGCAGCTTGTTGGCCTTGCCGATGAACTCCGCCACAAACGGGGTGGCCGGGCGTTGGTAGATGTCGCGGGGCGTGCCCACCTGCTCGACCACGCCATGGTTCATCACCACGACGCGATCGGCCATGGCCATCGCCTCTTCCTGGTCATGCGTGACCATGATGGTGGTGACATACAGGCGCTGCTGCAGCGCCCGAATCTCGTTGCGCAGGTGCACGCGCACGGTGGCATCCAGGGCGGACAGCGGCTCATCGAGCAGCAGCAGGCCGGGCGACATCGCCAGCGCACGGGCCAGGGCCACGCGCTGCTGTTGGCCACCCGACAGCTGGGCCGGGTACTTGCCCCCGCTCACCGACAGGCCCACGGTGTCCAGCAGGCTTTGCACCTTCTGGGTCACCAGGGCCTTGGGTTGGCGCTGGCTGACGAGGCCATAGGCCACGTTGTCAGCCACCGTCAGATTGGGAAACAGCGCATAGGACTGGAAGACGATCCCGTAGTCCCGCTGCGAAGCAGGCAGTTGGGAGATGTTCTTGCCGTCCTGCCAGATCTCGCCGCTGGTCTGGGCTTCGAGCCCGGCAATCGCACGCAGCAAGGTGGTCTTGCCGCAGCCCGAGGGGCCCAGAAAACATACCAGCTCGCCACGGCGAATCTGCAGGTTGATCGACTGCAAGGCGGTAAAGCTGCCGTAGGACTTGTGCAGATGGCGAATCTCCAAAAAGGGCGGGCCGCCCTCTTCGTTGCCACGGCGCAAGCCCTGCTCGGCGGACTCGAATGCATACGAGGTATCGCGCACGGACGCAGCCTGTGTGGCCTGCGCCGCCTGGCCCTGCGCTACTGGCAAACGCGCTGTCTCCCTGTCACTCACTTCTTGGCCTCGCTCTTGGCGTCGTAACGCTTGGTCCATTCGGCCAGCACGCGCTCGCGGCTGTCGGCCATCTTGGAGAAGTCCAGCGGAATCAGGCGCGACTCATAGTCGGCAGGAATATTGGCCAGCTTGGGTGCAACGCCGGGCATGGCGGTAACGGCAAAGTTCTTGCCGTACAGCTCCATCGCCTCCTTGCTCACCGCCCAGTCCACCAGCTTTTGGGCGGCATCGGCGTGCTTGGTGCCCTTGTAGATGCTGATGCCTTCCAGATCCCAGCCCAGGCCTTCCTTGGGGAACACCAGCTCGATGGGTGCACCCTTGGCCTTGTTGGCGTGCGCACGGTATTCAAACGAGATACCGGCGACATACTCGCCCTGGGCGGCCATGTTGCAGGGCTTGGAGCCCGAGTGGGTGTACTGCGCAATGTTCTCGTGCAGTGCATCCATGTACTTCCAGCCGCCGCCGTTGCCGTTGTCGTCGCCAAACAGCTGCAGCCAGGCAGCGACATCAAAGTAGCCAGTGCCGCTCGAGGCGGGGTTGGGCATCACCACCTGGCCCTTGAACTCGGGCTTGGTCAGGTCTTGCCAGCTGGTGGGCATGGGGATGTTGCGCTTCTTGGCTTCGACGGTGTTGAAGCAGATGGTGGCGCCAAACACGTCCATACCAACCCAGTGGGGTGGGTTCTTGCTGTCGCGGTACTTGGCGGTGATCGCCTCCAGACCCTTGGGCGCATAGGCTTGCAGCATGTCGTTCTTGTCGAAAATCGCCAGGCTCGATGCCGCCACGCCCATGATCACATCGGCCTTGGGGTTGGCTTTTTCGGCCAGCAGCTTGGCGGTGATGACGCCGGTGGAGTCACGCACCCACTTCAGCGCGATGTTGGGGTGGTTCTTGTTGAAGGCCGTCTCATAAGCCTTGAGCTGGTCCATCTCGAGCGCCGTGTAGACCGTCAGTTCCGTCTTTTGGGCATACACCAGGCCCGTTGCTGCCATGGCGGCAGCTGCAGCCACCAGCTTTTTCCAGTTCTTCATTGCGTACTCTCTCGCCTGGGTTAATAGGATCGATGGAGTATCGGAAGCCTTTGTGACAATGGCATGGCGGATTGGCGAAGCTTGGATGACACAGGCGCTCGTCATATTGACGAGGTATTTGGGCTGTATCGCAGGCGCTACAGTGGCCTGCCATCCTGCGCCTGAAGGCCGACATTCCCAGTGGCCCTGCGCTGGATTGGGCGCCACTTTATGCTGCTCGCATGACATCAGCCACCTGGATCGCCTATATCGACGGCAGCGCCCTGCCCAACCCGGGGCGCATGCGCATTGGCGGCATTGCCTATGCGCCCGATGGGGCGAGCCACCGCTTTAGCCAGGCACTGGGCCATACCGGCTGCAACAACGAGGCCGAGGCTGTAGCGGCGATCCACGCCCTCACCTGGCTGCAAGGCATGGGCGCACGCGAGGTGCTGCTGCACACCGACAGCAGCATTCTGGCCGCGCAAATGGCAGAGCCCGCCGCAAAACCCATCGCTCGCCTTGCCGCGCTGTATGAACAGGCCCGCGCGCTGCGTGCCAGCTTTGTGCAGCTGGAGGTGCGCTGGGTGCCGCGCCACAAAAACACCGTAGCCGATGCCTTGGCGCGCGGTGAAGCGGCACCGGCAGACGATGCGGTAGATGCAGCAGCGATGACCAGCATGGCCTGATCGGGCCTGATGGTGTTTTATCTGGCCTAGTCTGGATTTATCTGGTTGACGCTCGCCTGAGGCGAGACCCGCAGCGCAGACGGCCTAGTTTTTTCCGCGCAGGCGCGAGCCCGGCAGCCTGCGCAGAGGCCGGGCCGCTGGCGCCACGCTGCGCATGGAGCGGCGGCCGTTGCCTGCCCCAGTGTCTGCTGCGGCGACAGCATCCCCTGCCCTGCCCGCTTGGGCCTGCTCCAGCCGCAGCTGGGCCAGCGCAGTCTCATGCTGGTGGCTTTGGAGCGCCATCGCCTGCGCATGGGCTGCCTGCGCGCTCTGCAGCTGGTGCTGGAGCTGCTGCGCCTGGGCCTGCGCCTGCTGCAGCTGCGCGGTTTGCTGCTCACGCTGGCCCTGCAGGGTCTGGCGGTCTTGCTGCCATTGGGCTTCGAGCTTGGCCAGCTTTTCTTGCTCGGTGCGCTGGGCTGCCATCGCCTGCTTGGTGTCCTGGCGTGCGCGGTCGAGCTCTTTCAATGCCCTGTGCTGCTGCAGCTGGGTTCTGTGCTGCAGCTCGCGCAGCTGCTCGGCATGGGCCAGGTCGGCCTCATCGCGGGCCTTGCGGTTCGCAAACAGCTCCTGCTCCAGCGCCTGCAGGCGCTGCTGCTGGGTGGCCGCAAACTGGTCCTTTTGCCGGCCGGCCTGCTCCAAGTCAGCCAGGCGCCCGCTTTGCATCTTGATCTGGGCATGGGCCACGGCGAGCGCCTGCTCGGTGGCGGCGCGTTGCTGGGCCATCAGGCTGCGCTCTTGCGCCAGGGCTTGCTGGGCCTCATCCAGCGCTTGCTGCTGCGCCTGCAGATCTTCGCGCACGGGCTCCAACAGCGCATCTGCCGCTTGCGCCGCCTGCGCTTGCACCTGCTCCCAGACTTGCTGCAGCGCCTGCACCAGCACGGGCGGCAAGCCGTTGCCAGCAGCGCTATCAGGCTCGCTATTGAGGGCGCTGCCCCCTCCTCCCGCCCCCAGGCGCGGCCCCAAGGTGGCAAACCAGGCCTCCAGCATGGGGCTTACCGTATTGGGCGAGCCGCGGCCGATCTTCTGGCGCACCCGCTCAATCGTTGGCCGTTTGCCCTCCAGCAGCAGCGCATCGGCCGCCTGCCAGACATCTTCTTTTTGCACGCTGCGCGTGGCACGCGAAATTTCCATTTTTTGAACCCTTTTCCGATTACTATCGATAAGAGATTGTTATCGCAAGTAATATGCTTGTTTCATGTAATGTATCATACATAGCATGTAATATTTAATCAATATGAAGTCTTACATTCCACTTCCTATGCCGGTAGATACGGATTTGCTGCCCGCTGCACCGCATGGCGCCGCGCCACTGCAGCCGGAGCTGCTGTCCGCATCGGCGCAAGACGCTTTACATGCCTTGCGGCTGGAAGCTGCATCCGAAAACACCACCAACAGCTACCAAAGCGCGTTGCGCTACTGGGCAGCCTGGTACTGGTTGCGTTATGGCCAGGCCATTACCCTGCCCTTGCCGGCCAATGTGGTGCTGCAGTTTGTGGCTGACCACAGTGAGCACCTGGGCGCGCAAGGCGCGCAGTCCGGCCTGCCGCCAGCGCTGGATGCGCAGCTGGTGCAACAAGGCTTCAAGGGAAAACGGGGGGCGTTGGCGCATTCCACCCTGGTGCACCGGATTGCGGTGCTCTCCAAGGCGCACAGCCACCAGGCGCTGCCCAACCCCTGCCACAGCGCCGAGGTACGCGAGGCGCTGCAGCACCTGCGCAAGGCCTATGCGCGCCGGGGCATGCTGGAGCAGAAAAAGGCCGCCCTCACCCGCCCCTTGCTGGAGCAGCTGCTGGCCACCTGTGATGACAGCTTGAAAGGCCGGCGTGACCGCGCCTTGCTGCTGTTTGCCTGGGCCAGTGGTGGACGCCGGAGATCAGAGGTGGCGGACGCGCGCATGGAATGGCTGCAGGCCATGGGCCCGGGCCAGTATCTCTATGACCTGCGCCTGTCCAAAACCAACCAGAGCGGTTCCGCCCGGCCAGAGAACTTCAAGCCCGTCGTTGGCGTCGCCGGCGCAGCGCTGGCCCAGTGGCTAGAGGCCTCGGGCATCCGCGAGGGCGCGATATTTAGACGCGTGTTCAAGAACGGCCAGGTGGGCGACGCGGCACTGAGCGCGCTGTCGGTCAACAACATCGTCAAGGAGCGCTGCGCACTGGCGGGCGTTGAGGGGGATTTTTCTGCGCACTCGCTGCGCTCGGGCTTTGTGACCGAAGCGGGCCGGCAGAACATGGCGCTGGCCGACACGATGGCAATGACCGGCCACCAGAGTGCGGCGACGGTGCTGGGCTATTTCCGCGCCGAGGCACCGCTGGCGAATAAGGCAGCGCGTCTGCTTGATGACCCGCAGGCGGACTGAGCCTGCAGCGCAGTGCTTTGGATCAATCCAGTGCGGTAGGCAGCAACAGCACCAGCAGCATCAAACCGCCCAGCAGCACCAGCTGGTGCAGCATGTAGTAAGGCAGGCTGTGGCGCCCCAGCCAGGCGAGGCTGCGGCTGGCCCAGCTTTGGGCAGGCCGCGCCAGGTAGCCCGGCAGCCAGGCACCGGGCTTGGCCATCTGCTGGCGGCCAATACCCAAGCCCAACAGCATCACACCCAGCCAGGGCAGGATCGGAACAAAATCCTCGGTGGCGGGTTTGCGCGTCACCAAGCCCAAGGGGCTAAGCGGCTTGGTGTTGAGCCACTCGACGAGCGCGGTAGGCAAGCTGCTGGCCGCATAGTGGTAGAGGCCTGGCGCGAGCATGCAAACTATCGCCAGGCACAACAGCAGGCGGTTGCTGCAGCCCTGCAGCAGGCGCAGCAGCAACAGCATCACCGCCATGCCATGGAGCACGCCAAAGTAGATAAAGCTGTTGGGAAACACCAGGTAGGAGCCGGCGCTGACCAGCAGTGCACAACCTGCCACCTGCGCCCAGCGCCGGTAAAACCGGGTGGCGCTGGTCTGCTTGCTCTGGGCTGCGGCTTGGGCCAGGCCTGCGCACAGCAGGAACAGGCTGACAATGGCGCTGCGCTGCCAGGTCCAGACGGGGTTGTGGTAGAAATCCTGGCGCCACAGCTGCAGATGGCTCAGATCAAAGCAGAGGTGGAAGACCGTCATCCAGACCATTGCCAGGCCTCGCAGCACATCCAAGTGGTCCCAGCGATCGCGCGGCGCGCGGGGCTTTGAATCGGCGTAGGTGACAGGGTGGAACTGGGTGGGCATAGATCAAACACGGAGGCTGCGCTATCGTGCCACATCTGCACCGCAGCTGCTGCCTGGCGTTGTTGGCAAGCAGCAAACCCAGCCACCGTTTTCAAAGATTCCAATATGAAAAAGCCTGTCGCATTTGCATGCAACAGGCTTTTAAATAATGGTCGGAG